>JAMDBV010000005.1 GCA_023487965.1 Patescibacteria group bacterium | reverse complement strand
CGGTTATAATGGTCTCGACGCTCATGACCGGCTTCAGGTCGAAAAGTTTCATTACATCAGAATCGGCTCGGAAAATGTGCCGTTTCTCGTCGTTGATTCATTTTTTGAGGCATTGGCATTGCGTGCAAATGCGGTTAGGACTCCCCTTTTGATTATCGGATATACGAGACCGGATACGGTTGTCGATTCTACACTTACCGATGTGTCATTCACGATCACGTCTTTGGATATGCTTCGATCAATTGCTTCCCTTTCTAGTCGACGCCAACAATGGCAAAGACATAATCAAATATCTTTACACATGAAGATCGATACAGGTATGCATCGCCAAGGAATTCTAGGCCATGAACATGAAACGGCGGTTGACATAGTCAGAAATAACCGACATCTTCGCCTTGATGGATTAGCAACTCATTTCGCCGATGCTGATAATGATGATGCAACATTCACAAATAGTCAGATCCGAGAATGGAATAGCGCGGTAAAATATTTTCGCAAGCAATTCCCGGATATAAAATATTTTCATGCGAGCAATACGGATGGACATCGCTTCACCGACAAGATCGACGCCAATGTCTCGCGTCTCGGTATCGGACTATACGGACTCGCCGATTCTGATGTAATGAAACTTTTCGACCTGAAGCCGGTCATGAGCGTCGAGACCATTATAACCGGTGTAAAGACGTTGAAAAACGGCGACTCTGTCGGTTATGGTCGGACATTTGTCGCTAAGAATGATAGACGAATCGTCACGATTCCTTTCGGATATTTTGAGGGTCTCGACAGAAGACTTTCGAATCGCGGCATTGTGCAGGTCGGTCAAGACAGGTTACCTTGCCCGATTATCGGTCGTATAAGCATGAATATCGCGACAATCGACGTCTCGTCAATGACCGATGTCGAAATCGGCGACATTGTCACGGTATTTAGTCGCAATCAAGATGATCCCAATTCACTGCGCAAAATAGCCGATACAACCGGAGCTCTGACGTATGAATTGTGCGTTCACATTCCACCGCATTTGAGGAGGCGGGTGGTGGCGTAGGAAATATTATTTATCGAATCTCATATCGTACCAATCGAGTTTGTATATTTCCTGAATGAGAATCCTTTCACCTTTGGGCCACTTGTCATTATTGTCCAAATGAAGAATCTCTATGGCCTTTCTAACACTATCCTCGCTAGGTCCTTCGATTTCAAGAAATGCCGGCATATTTGGGTATTGATCAATATCAAACGACCAATCATTGAGAGTATAGCTTGTGCGGATCTTTTCCTGGTGCGCGTACTTTTCTAATCCCAATTCTTCAAAAAGATCTGCCAACTCATTCGGGTGATTGATACTAAAATTGATTTCCTTATGTCTCCTAACTCCACCGCTTATATTAGATCGAGCTTTCCATGTAACCTCGTACCTTCCATCGGAATCTGATCTGATACGCAAAAACCATGGATCTTCGCCCTCGGCTGTACCGATAGGACGATACCAATCAACGATTAATTTCGTCTTGCGTAACAGCTTTGCACCCTGAGAATGCAATAATTTCACAACCTTCGCCTCGTCGATATTCAAAACCTTAGTTTCAATCTCGAATGACATATTATTTTATCTCATTACGAATTATTTCCGAAATTGTCTTCAATTCATCCTCTGGACTCTCCTCGCGACTTCCGGGTCTATATAGAAATTTTCTCGGCTCGTATTCGGTAATGCCCGTATCGCCATTCTTGCGAGGAAGCATATGTAGATGAAAATGAGGAACTGATTGCCCTGCAACCTTGCCCTCATTCCATGCATAGTTGAATCCTTCTGCACCGAAGATTTTGGTCAGTGCGGGTTTCAATCGATCGCGAAGGTCAAATATCGCTCGTTGCTCATTGTATGTGAGCTCCTCAAATAAAGCTACGCAACGTATCGGCGCGATGAGAATATGTCCCGATACTATAGGAATATTTGTGGGAAATGCCCAAGCGAATTCATTTTCAATAATAGTCCGCTCTTTGATCGCGGGAATGTCACAATATGCGCAACGCAAATCTTTTTTCATGTGATAACTATATCAATTATATAAATATACACAAAGGCGGCACGGATCGATCCTGCCGCCAAGTAAATCTCCGCTTTACTTGCACCGAGTAAGGACGTCAAGATCGCGTTCGACTTCCGCCCGCTTTGGGGCGTGAATGTAGTTCTCGTAAATGGTCATCGACGGTTGGTGATTGTCACCGAAGAGAGTAATAGCTCTGCGGCCCAGCAGTTGGCACAGCATATACCTCCATGTGTCTTGCTGACACCTCTCAGGGTCGTTCTCGATACCCTTGTATGTCTCCTCGCGAATCCATTGTGCGCAGGGAGGGATTTGAACCCCCGTAGCCCATCGGGCGATGGATTTACAGTCCATTGCAATTGACCACTCTGCCACCTGCGCATATGTCATTTTTAACGATACCACTTCCCTTCGGTTATACCGCCGAAGTTAGTACCGATAATAGCACAAATATTATTCTAGCAAAATAGCCGGCATTACTATCGGACTTTCACCCTTATGCTTCCGTTTGATATCAAATGTAAATTCACCGTCGACGAGACCCACCTCGATCGTACCGCCCATCGCTATTTCGCGACCGATGAGCAACTTCGCGACCGGCGTCAAAATCTTGTTTTGTATCAGACGTCTGAGAGGCCGTGCGCCATATTGCGGATTGTATCCATCTTTAGCAAGATAAGCGAAAACCTCCGGCGCAATGCGCAGGTCGATGTTCTTGTCCTTGAGCCGTTTCGTGACTTCCGATACCTGAATCTTTACGATCTCCTCGATGGCCTTCGGCGAAAGAATGTCGAAGATAATGATATCATCTATGCGGTTCAAAAATTCAGGGCGGAAATAATCCTTGAGCGCACCCATAACACGATGAGGGCGGTACATTCACGGAAA
>JAMDBV010000026.1 GCA_023487965.1 Patescibacteria group bacterium | reverse complement strand
ACGGCTTCGGGCATGAATATACCTCTATCGAAGAGCATTCGTGGACGCATTTTGGCTGATGATGTCAAAAATACAGACGGCAAAGTCATATTTGCCAAGAATGATAAGGCGGACAAGAATGGCAAAAAAACATACGAATCGCCGGAGGCGGCAGTTCTCTCATTTGATTTCAAGGATATAGATTTGCGCGAGCCGGTAGACGTTCTGGCTCCGGCAAAAGCCAAGTACGTGGCTTTTGAGGGAAAGGTATTTGAGACGACGGTTGGACGCATCCTCTTCAACAATATGTTGCCCGAAGAATATCCGTTCATCAATGAAGAAGTCGGACGCAAGCGCCTCGGTGCCATCGTTGACGATATGATAGCGACTCGCGGTGCCGAGAGCGTGTCACCTATTCTGGACAAGATCAAGAGCTTCGGTTTCCATTATGCGACATATTCAGGAACGTCATGGGGTATCGATGATATTGTCGTGCCGGAAGCCAAAAAGGAAATCATAAATAAGTCCAAGAAAATCGCGGATGTTACAACGCAGCAATTCGAGGAGGGTCTATTGACGGAGGAGGAAAGAGTCAGGAAGCATATCGAGATATGGCAGAATGCCAAGAGTCAAGTCGAGAAATCGATACCGCCTTCTTTGGACAAGAACGGTTCGGTATACGATATGGTTACTTCCGGTGCCAGAGGTTCGCTGTCGCAGATAACGCAAATGGCCGGCATGAAGGGTCTTATCTCTTCCGTCTCCGGCGAGACAATCGAATTTCCGATATTGTCATGCGCCAAGGAAGGATTGACCCCGATCGAATATTTCATCACTACTCACGGTTCTCGCAAAGGTCTCACCGATACGGCGCTAAATACGGCCAAGGCCGGATATCTGACGAGAAAGTTGTTCGTTGTGGCTCAAGACGTGGTTGTGTCGGAGAAAGATTGCGGTACCAAGGACAGTATCACGATCCGCAGACAGACGGCTTCGGGCATGAATATACCTCTATCGAAGAGCATTCGTGGACGCATTTTGGCTGATGATGTCAAAAATACAGACGGCAAAGTCATATTTGCCAAAGGTCATCTCATAACCAAGCTCGACGCTACGGCGATCGAAGAGTCGGGCGTTCCCGATGTGAAAGTACGCTCACCATTGTCTTGCAAGACGATACGCGGTGTTTGCGCACAATGTTACGGTCTCGATCTGGGTAAGAATCATTTGGTTGATCTCGGTGAGGCGGTCGGTACTGTGGCGGCTCAAGCTATCGGTGAACCCGGTACACAGCTAACGATGAGAACATTCCACGCCGGTGGAGCGGCTTCACAAGGTGGTGACATTACGGCGGGTCTGCCGCGCGTCGAGGAGATCTTCGAAAAGCGCAGGCCAAAGACGCCGGCTGTGGTTGCAACTGTTGACGGCGTCATCATGGATGTCAAAGATATGGGCAAGGAGAAAATGATAAAGGTTTTGCCGGAAGTCGGTCAAGGCGGCAAAAAGCAAGCGGAAGTCGAATATGTATTCCCATACAGACGAACGACGATGGTACGTGTCGGCGACCGGGTGAAGAAGGGTGATCTGTTGACCGATGGATCGGCCGATATCGATGAGGTCTTCCAATACGGCGGTGAAGAGAGGGCGAAGGATTATGTCATTACCGAAGTCGGCAAGATATACGAATTGCAGGGTGAGACGGTTTCGAGGAAGCATATCGAAATCATCGTAAAGCAAATGTTCTCACGCAGGAGAGTGATCAATGCGGGCGATACCAATCTGACAGAAGGTATGATTGTCGATGATGCGCAACTCATGGCCGAGAATGGCGCGGCCAAAGAAAAGGGTGGCAATGTGGCAAAAGTCGAGAAAGTCGTTATGGGTATTACCGAAACGTCATTGACGCGCCAGAGCTTCCTTTCGGCGGCATCGTTCCAGCACACTACGCGCGTACTCATCGCCAATGCGATCCGTTCGGCCGAAGACGACCTCACCGGTCTCATGGAAAATGTCATTATCGGACGTCTCGTCCCGGCGGGTACCGGATTTGCCGGTTCGCCCAAGAAGGAAATGGTTGACGCTATCGCGCCCAAGGAGGTGGTTGAATAGTAGTAATAATTATCAAAAAACACAATTATCCCCATCTACAAAAGATGGGGATTTTTGGCTTACATTCAACGGTAAATAATACGATGTACACGATTTAACACACATATATAGGTGTGACAACTATCAAAGAATGCGGACATTGTACATAATATAGCCATGGACCGCTCCGCCGTAGACGAAATAAAAGCACGATTGCCGATAGATGAAGTCATCGGTTCCTATATCAAGCTGGAAAAATCCGGCAAATCGCTCAAAGCGAGGTGTCCATTTCACAATGAAAAGACACCGTCATTTTACGTATCGCCGGACCGCGGCGGTTACTACTGTTTCGGCTGTAATGCAAAGGGCGACATATTCACATTTGTTCAACAATTCGAAGGACTAGACTTCCGTGGCGCTCTAAAGATATTGGCGGAAAAAGCCGGAGTCACCCTTCATTTCGATGCCAAGGCCGACGGTGATCGCGACAAAATGCATGCCGCCATGGAGGAGGCTGCAAAATATTTTGAGGAGCAATATACAAAGTCCAGAGAAGCCCAGGAATACATAAAAGGCCGTGGCATAAATGAGAATACGCGCAAACTATTTCGTATCGGTTGGGCTCCCGACGGTTGGCGTAACATTCTCGCATATATGAAAGGCAAAGGTTATGCCGAAGCCATTCTAGAAAAAGTAGGACTCATAAAACGTAAAGACGGTGGAGATGATATTCATGGCAATAATGAAGCGAAGAACGCCGTGAAGAGTGATAATCATTACGATCGCTTCCGAGGACGTATAATGTTTCCGATATCAGATTCCGGCGGGCGTGTTATCGCATTCTCGGGAAGAATATTGCATGACGATGGTAAATCCGCAAAATACCTCAATAGTCCCGATACGCCACTATACGACAAATCGGCCGTACTATACGGTCTCGATAAGGCCAAGAATGAGATACGCCGCCTAAATTATTCCATTTTTGTCGAAGGACAGATGGATCTGGTCATGTCACATCAGGCCGGTATCAGAAATACCGTAGCCGCATCCGGTACCGCTCTAGGTGAGGAAGTCGAGCGTTCCGACGGTGCCATCAGCAATATAGGTTTGGTGAGACGCCTGTCACCAAATGTCATAATCGCATTTGATGCAGACAGTGCCGGTCGCAAGGCGGCATTACGCGCCGCAAGTATTGCGTTGTCGCTCGGTATGGATGTAAAGGTCGCCGATATAAAAGGCGGCAAAGATCCGGCCGACTTGGTGAGGGAGAATGTCGAGAATTGGAAAGAGGTTTTGCGTTCGGCCAAGCCGGTTATCGAATTTGAACTAAATAATGTTCTAAACGAGACCACGGATCCGCGCAAAGTGCCGAAAGCCATCAATGAAAAGATATTGCCACTGCTCGCCAATGTCGGTACGGTCGGCGAGCAATCGTACTTTGTCCAAATGATATCCGAGCGCGCACGCATACCCATAGACGCAATCTGGCAAGATTTGCGTTCGCTTGAAAGTAAGATGAAAACCGGAAATGTCAGGCGTGAGAACGAAACGGCCGGAGACGACCATTTGAAGCGTATAGATCTGATCGAAAGGCGTCTTTTCGGTCTCGTATTTCTGCTCAAGGAACACGATGCTTCCGCCGCTGATGACATTCTCGGCAATATGAATAAAATAGCCGAAACCGGCTGGGAAGAGAAATCCGGTGAAGCGGAGAAAAACAAAAGCGACCTATTGTTCGAAGCCGAAGCATATTTCGGTAGTGACAGAGAGAATTGGTTGAAGTTTAGCCAGGAATTGCTGAACAATTTTGAGGCTGATACGCTCAATGAACGATTGATCGAGGCGATGCAAGATCTGCGTAATGCCGAAAAGGCGGGAGACAAACAAAAAGCCGAAGAATTGGCCAAGAAATGCCAAGCACTGTCTATCCGCAAAGCTGAAATAACCAGACGCAAAAATTAACCGGAGCGCAAGACTTGGCAAGAACAAAATATGATACAATAGCGGCATGCAAACGTATGCCATAAGACCGAGTGCCATAGTTATCGATCCGCCTTTGGGTAGGCAATATGTGTTGACGATTCATGATTTGCCTTCCGAAGACAAACCGCGCGAGAGACTTATATCCGAAGGACCGGAAGCTCTCAGTATAAAAGAGCTCATGGCCATCGTACTTATGACCGGTACAACCAAAGAAGACGTGCTCGAAATGTCAGACCGTATTATTCGTGAATATGGCGAAAGAGCCATACTTTCGGAAAGGGACCCCCAAAGACTGTCCCAAGAATCCGAAATACCTATCGTCAAAGCTTGTCAGATAGTCGCTGTTGGAGAGTTGGGGCGCAGATTCTTCGATAAGTCCCAGAATGGCTTGCCGACTATCCGTAATGCCAAAGAGGCCCATGAATATCTTGTGGATATGAGAAGTTTATCAAAAGAACATTTGCGCGGTCTATATCTGAATAGCAGAAACAAAGTCATTCGCGACGAAGTCATTTCGATCGGTACCGTTGATTCAAACATAATCCATCCACGAGAGGTTTTTCGGCCCGGTATCGAATACAATGCCGCGGCGGTTATCTTGGCGCACAATCATCCGTCAGGAGATACGACGCCGAGCGATGAAGATCGCAAAGTCACCGAACAGCTGATCGAAGCGGGAAGGATCGTAGGTATCGAAGTACTCGACCACATCATCATAACCAAAGATAGCTTCGCGAGTATCGAAGCGAACTATCGCTAAACATAATGTACAGAGATTACAGCGTAGTGTCGCCGTCTTTAAGCGGCATTCTTTCGCATGATTCGTTGCAATACGACGGTTTGGTACGTCCGGTCGAGATTGCGGAAATATTTGATAGACCGTCATCGGCACATACGCGATACGTGGCTGGAAGTGAAGATGTGGAGAAGGCGCGGGTGGTCGAAAGATATTTTTTCGATCTCTATGGCGTACTCATCAAAAAACTTTCAAATTATGCCATTGTATCGGAACCGTCTCCCGATGAGTCCGTCAAGATCGTCGCCATGGTCCAAGAATTGATCAGAGTCAAAGCTTATTTGGCTCAGGCAAACCCCCGGCAATGATATACGCATTATCGGCTTCATAGACAGGGATAAAATGCACTCTTTCCTTTTTGCATCTCAAAATGTAGACTGTTTCCATGACATCCAGGAACTATTTCCAAGGCAAGAGAATAGCCCTAGTCGGTCTCGGTCCGCACGGCGACCTGGTTGAAGATGCCAAGTTTATGATCAAAATGGGCGCTATACTATCCCTCTATGATATTCGCAGTGAGGCGCGACTCAAGAATCATATCGTTTTCTTGAGATCGATCGGTCTCGCCAATTACGTATGCGGTTCCATTCCGGCCGAAGATTTGGAAGATATGGATCTAATCATTCTTTCTCAAGAATATCCGCGCGAGTCATCATTTCTGTCTGGTGCAAAGTCGAGGGGTATCAAGATCGAATATCCGGAGACTCTTTTCTTCAGATTGGCGCCGCCTGTGACGATAATAGGTATTATCGGTGCCTGTGGCAAGTCGACGGTTATATCCATGTTATCAACCCTGCTTGCGCCGATGTTCTCCGGTAAGAAAGGTAAGGGCATGATTGACAGCGATGACCGGAATGGGAACCAAAGCATTATTGTTATCGATTCTGAAACGGATTCCGGCATCATTTCTTGGCTCAAAAAAGTCAAAAGCGGCGATATTGTCATCTTGCGCGTAACCGACAATCTGTTCAACGAAATGATTGATCTTCGTTTGAGTCCGCATGTTGCGGTGTATCCGAGTATGCCGGCGCGCAATACATATCGCGAATCGCCTTTTGAAATATTGAACTTCCAGACGTATAACAATTTCATCATCGCGAGTGACGAGATTATAGACGCGACCAGACTGTATCGTTTCCAGCCGAAAGTTAAGATGTTGAGGACCAAATCCGGCATTGTTCCCGAAGATTGGGGACAAGCAGCCAAGGCTTACAATCGATACGATGCGGCTCTATCGATACAGGTTGCGAACCTATTCAAGGTCCCGGAAGAGGTGATCGAAAAGTCCATGATTTCGTGGAAACCTCCAAAAGGTCGCGTCGAATTGGTCAAGAAGATCCGTGGGGTGGAATTTTACAATGATGCGGCTTCGACCACGCCCGAGGCGACTATTTCGGCACTAACGACTATTGCGGACAGTGGGAAGGTCGTCCTCATCATGGGTGGTGCCGATAACAATCATGATTATCGTGAACTTCACAAAATATTGCCAAAGTACGCGAGAATGGTCATTCTGGTGCCGGGTAGCGGTACGATGAAAGAGAGAAGGGCGCTTGGTGAGATAGAGGACATGACTGTCCTGTCAGCGCCGTCTCTCGAGGAGGCGGTGCGTCTCGCCAAGGAAAACGCCAAAGCTGGCGATCGTGTGCTCTTTAGTCCGGCTTTTCCGGCCGGCGGTATCGATATGACACGCAAAGAGAGAGGAGATCATTTTGTGAGGGCGTTGAGGTCGCTCTGACTATTGTCCGGAAATGATGCAAACGACATTGCCGTCGAAATGTCGACCATGGTCTATCGCTTGTTTGAGCGCAACGAGCGGCAAAGCGCCATTGGCTGAAATGTCCAGGTCATTTGACTTGGCAATTGCGACAACATTTGCGATCTCATCATTCGTGGCACACCAAGCGTTTCCGCCGGATTTTACGATGATATCAAACAAGGCTTGTTTTCGATAGGCGATAATATCTATGATCGCATCGGCGGCGGATTGTTCCTTTGGCAATACGTACGTACCAAACGCATCGGCGAGCGCATGACATGATGATGTTTGCACAATATTGACTGAGATTTTATCGGTTGCATCGACGAAATACCTCGCCAATGCCTCGGCGGCGGTGCCGGACGATGCCGCGATAAAGACCGTCTCCAGTTTTGGTATGGCGATAAGCTCTTCGGCCAATTGTTTGTAGCCGGTCAATGCGATCTCATCGGTCGATTGGCGCAAACTGATATAACCCTCCTTGGTCGCGTCGGAAAGTGCCATGAGCGGGCGCTCACACTGCTCCAAAGTGATATTGTCGGCGCAGACCTGTCTCAATGTATTGAGTTTCGGGGTGGCGATATTGTTACCGACGAATATTTTTAGTTTTATGGGATCTTGAATATCCGGATCTGCATTGATATGGTCGATGTGTAATGCGGCGGCTATGGCGGCATTGCCGGATGATGATATGGCGAACTGTCTTTCTCCGCGTTCATGATAATAATCGATCATGAACGGTATCGATCGGCCTTTGTGCGAAGCGTACGGATGCAAATCCTCTCTCTTGAGATATAGACCCTCATAACCGAGCATTTTGCCCAATTCCGGCCTGTATTCGTTTGGGGTTATCATATTGCTATGATACGATTTTTTGTATACTATTGGAAGTGCAGTATTCGTAGTTCATTTCGGAAAATATTTGTTTCTGGAACACTTCGCAGGTCGAGGCCAGCAGGCCGAGACCGAGAACTAGCCCCGAGCTCTGCAGAGCGAGAGGGCGTGTTCCAAGAAATAAATATTTGCCGAAATGAAATGCAGCGAAACATAAAAATTAAAAAATGATTCAACAAAATATGAAAAATGAAAATTCAAAGTTAGTTTGCCCGGAATGCAAGAATGACATTGACCTTTCGCCGTATCCGAACCTGGCGCAAAATATGATTGTAGAATGCAATCATTGCGGTATGACGCTCATGATCAAGGATATTTCAGGCGAAGATATAAAGGCTGATATAGTTGACGAGGGGAAGTGATCTGGTATATAGTTGTTGGTAGCTATGTTTGATGGAATGCCTATTTACCCGTGGTGCCGATCAATCGGGTTTTGGCAAAGAGTTAGATTCAATCGGTGCGTGAGGCGGGAAGGATTAGAACCCGCACTAATTCGGTTTGGGTACTATGAATGGGCAAAGACATGGTACGCCAAATGGATTGCTAATTTTGAAACGAACGAAAGGACGCCTATGATGTGATTCTAACTCCTCCGAAAACCCTCGGAGGCGCTCTCGAAGGCGGCTGGAGCAATTGTGCACAATATCGCTTCAGGCCGCCTTTTTATTTTTCACAATCTCCTCTATCATATTTCGAAAACCATGAGATCCGAGAAAGGCGATGACGTCGCCTTTTTTTGTATTCTTGTCCAAATATTCGATAAGGGCATTATCATCGTCAATGTATATGACATTCTTATGCGTCTTCGATATTTCATCCGACAATTCGTCACCTTCGATGGGCCTATCGTTATCATCGTCCGATACTTTCAATTTCGTTAGTCTCGGAATGATGACAGTATCTGCATCCTTGAATGCATTGTCGTATTTACGAATCGCCTCGCGCCTCCGACCGCCCGTATTGGGTTCGAATATCGCGATAACATTACCCTGAAATGTCTTCTGGAGATCCTTTAGTACATACGATGCCTTTTCCGGTGAATGAGCAATATCATCGATGACTGTGACACCGCTCGGATTGTTGTCACTCAAACGTATTTCCATACGCCTCTTCAATCCGCCAAAGTCACCAATCGCCGTAATGATGGCATCCGTATCTATGCCAAATTGATCTGCCATTGCGAAACACGCTGTAATGTTTTCGGCTTGATAAGAACCGAGCATGGGCGAATATATCTTATAGTTGATGCCATTGTGCGAAATTATGAAATCAAGCCCATGTTTTGACTGTTTCACTTCTCGATACGAATATTCGGCATTTTTGCCATATCTTATTATTCTGCCATTGTACTTGTCTGCAATCTTGTTGACGCCGGCATGGTCAGCGCATGCGACTACGAATCCGCCGCTTGGTAGGGAATTCAGCAAAGTGTTGAATGCATCGAAGTAACTCTCCTCCGTCGGGTACAGGTCGGCATGATCCCAAGAAACCGCTGTCAAAAGCAGATGAGTTGCTTTGTAATAGGAAAATTTGGCAGTTGGATCGTCCGGTGCGCTCTTGTACTCATCTCCCTCAAATATTGCGATATCGCTATCGGTCAGTGCTGCTGATTTGCCCGAAACAGGGATGGCGCCGAACATATATGAAGGATCTTCGCCGGCCGCTTTCATTATGTGCGCCAACATTGCGGTTGACGATGTCTTGCCCCATGTGCCGACACAGACTATATTGTTTTTAGAAGCAATGAATTCACCGACCGCTTTTGCGAATGAATATACCGGTATGCCATTTTCTTTTGCGTATATTGTTTCCGGATTTTGGCTGCCGGATGCGGTGCCAACAACAACAATGTCCGGTTTACCATTCTCGGATATCTTTTCAGGGTGCCAGCCTGCATAAAACTTCACATTGGCTTCTTCGAGAGCGGTTGAAACAGGCGGGTAAAAACCCTTATCACTTCCGGTTACGTCAATACCGGCTTCTTTGAAGGCGATAGCGACGGAACCAGTGGCAACACCACAAATACCGATAAAATGGGCTTTCTTCGGCAAATCCGATCTTTTATTCATGGACCAATTCTACCAAAGCGTGACGTTTATCGCCATTTATTCCTCTTGTGGCGAATATGCGATAAAAGTTTAATCTCTGTTTATCCTTTGGGCATTAGCAAAACATTCTTGGCCCGTTCTATGTCCTTGCTCCATGAATGACTGTCGAACCATTCAAGGCCGGAAAATTGTAATTTGTATTTATCACCCGGTCTTTGCAGGGAACCCAGATATAGGTACTTCTTACCGAGTGATTTGGCTTTTTGGATCGCGAGCAACATCATGCCGAGGCCGGTGTCTTTGGGTGCCGAAAGGTTGTAGAACGGATATGAATAATGAACCATATCGTCATTCTGATAGCATATGGCATAGCCGATAATATTTCCTGAAGTTTCGTATACGAGCAGACAATTGAAGTTGCTCCTGTCGGTGTCTGTCATGATCTCTTTGACTTTTTGCGCACTCATTATCCCCGAGCCGAACTTTGTATCGTAAAAATCTTTGGCCAATTTGCCGATATGCCAATCATAATCAGGCACGGGCAGTGGCAATTCATTCACGGCCATATCCGAGACTTTCTTTAGGATTCTGCGATTTTCACTGCTCGGCTCAAATACGCCGAGATCGATACGAACGCTTCTGGTCTGTTGCATGACACCTTTGTCTATGCGCGTGAACAGATAGCCGGCATTATACATGTCGGAAATATTTCTCGTAGAGAAATCGCTTATTTTCTTTTCGTCCCATTTCAAATAATCAACTGCTTTCATATATGCTATTGCTCAATGTAGTGCCAAGTAGAAGCCAAACAGAACAAAGAAGAAATGAATGACCCAGAAACGCATAACCGTCTTTTCTTCACTCCAACCTTTGACCTCAAAATGATGGTGGAGAGGGGACATGGCGAAAATCTTGCGCCCGAATAGATATTTTGATGTGACCTGGACGATAACCGACAATGCTTCTATGTAAAACATAAAACCAAGGAATGGTAACGATCCGATCTCACCTATGGCCATCGCGTTTACGGCCAAAAGCGCACCGAGGCCGAGAGAACCGATATCGCCCATCATAAATCTGGCCGGTTTTATATTGAAATACGTGTATGTGACAAGGGCGCCGACGGCGACGGCGTTTAGTATCGCGATTTCACCAAAACCGTTTATCCAAGACAACAAGGTTAGAAAACTGAATGTCGTGACAAGCATACCGCCGGCCATGCCATCCATGCCGTCGGCGATATTTACGGCATTTGCGGTGAACATGACGGTGAGGATAATGATGGGTACGATCACCCAACCGGCATCCCACGTGATATCAAATGGGAAATAAACGAAATGCCAGGCGGGTCCAAGCTTGGCATATATCCAATAGGCCGCGATTGATCCGGCGATGAATTGGAGTAGGAGTTTCTCGTGGACGAAAACACCGCGTCTTGTTCGCGAGCCGAACCATACAGACAGGCGTTTGAAGGCTGTCCAAGGCAAAGTGACGATATACCAGATACGCATGCGCCATAACCGATGTATACGAATCAGATTGATGATGTGTTTGAGTTTGCGAGATCGACGCTCATTGCCATATATGCTCAAAAGGTCGTCGATCGCACCGAGCAGGGCGGCTATGATCATGATGCCGATAGGTACCCATGTGAAGCTACGCGACCAATCAAAAACATAAGTGATGGCCGCTATTGTAACGATGACCAGAATGCCACCCATGACCGGGGTTTCTGCTTTGTATGCATGTGAACCGATATGGGCCAATTCGACTTTTTTGCCTTTGATGACGTGGAATCGGTACAAAAAGCGGATCAAAAGCGGTGCCCAAGCGAAAGCGACAACCGCTCCAAGCAGGGCAAAACCGATAATATAGGCCAGATCAGCGGTTCCTTGCAATATCGTAATCATGGCTCAAGGATAGCATATTTGTGGCTTTTAGAGTATCAAAACCAATTCAATCTCCTCAATTCGGTCAATGATTTTTGGGCGCGCATGTACATGCGGTTTTCTTGGCCTTGTTTACCATTCTCGGACCAAAGCTGTTCGGAAATGGTCTTTGAAGGATCCGATATCTCGATAATACCTTGCCTGATTCCAGAATTTACGCCGTCCTCAGGATAAGCGACTGCATTGGAATAATGCAATTTAACCGCCTTGAAATTTTGATATTCGACCTGATGTATGACAAGAATATGATCGCGGTCACCATTGCGTATGCCGGAAGCGCTGTCGCCACCGATCATTGTGATAATATCACTGGGCGCAGCTTCATTCATTGCAATCCTGTGACTGTTTTTGTCATTTGCAAAAGTGGCTACATCGCAATTCTCTGCCGGTCTGATAGAGCATCTGATCTTGCCGATGACACCTTTGCAATTTGTGAAATGAATATGCTTATCTATCTGACCTTTGTTGCGTGAAAGAGATTCGCCATTCAGGACATAATAGACGAAGCCGGAACAGTCGATGCCGATATTATTCTGGCGCAAGATGTCGGACAGGGTTTCGTCACCAAAAGCGTCCGGCGTGAGATGTTCTCGAACGGTGATATTTGTCAATTCTTCAAAAATATCCTCAGGACTGCCTTTGCCTATATTGACCCTGAATGATGCGCGCGCCATGACGGTCTTGTTGTTGAAGTAGGGTACGGCGGCGACTGCGTTGCCGAAGTGAAAGGCGCGGTATTGATCGATAATGCGCATCGCTCTGTCACTCAGGATTTTCGTATTCATGATTTTATTGTATCGGCTATTTCACGACCGCGAACATTGAGCTTGTTGTGACTTTCCATTATGCCGTGATCGCTCTGGATGCGCAAAAGGTCGCTGTTCGGTTCGGTATTGTCGTATGATATCACTTTGTATCCGGCGAGTTCCAATGAACCGATTGTGTCTTCGGGGATGTTGTTTGTCGCTTTTGTTATCCTTTGAATGATCTGCGCGCCGTCATTGATATTTACGATCTCGTCGACATCCTGGCCGAGAAGGGACATGATATGCGCTTCAAATGTCGTCAATCGGTTGGTCATATTTGGTACCTGGCGCCGCAGAGACATTTGCAGTACCGATTCGAATGTTGTTGATGCCGGCTGACGGGCATTGACTTCTACGAGAACGATACGGTCTCTCTCCTCATCTTTCATGAAGTCTAGGCCGAAGAGTCCTCGCCAGCCACTCTTCGCAATCCTGGAACCGACATCGTCGATTATTGTTTCCAATTCTTCGGTATCGCGCTCGCTCAATATCGTATGTGTGACACTCCAATCATTGCCGACGGTGCTGAACTGATTGTCCGTGAACGGTTGGAGACCGGTGATCTGATAGCTCACATTGCCTTTGCTTACCGATTCTTTATTGGCGATGATATTTGCCGTGAATGACGGGCCGTTCACGTATCGGCTGGCTTTGGCGGGTCGTTCGGGGAAGGTGCTTGTCAATGCCATAAGTTCGCTTGCTGAGTTTACGATGAACGTCGCGTCGCCGGTATGACCATGCGCCCACTGTACGACAAGCGGTTGACCTTGCCATACCAATTGATTCGCTTTGGCGATCGTATGTTCCGGCATGTATTTGTCGGCGAGACCGTCAAGCCATTCTATCTGGCTTATCTTATTCTCGATCTTTTCAGAAAGTGTGCTCGGCGGATTCAGCAGATTCCAGCCGTTCTCTTTGGCGATCGCTTCGATCTGAGCATTGTTCTTGAAAACAATAATATCCGTATCCGCTTCGTCTATAATTGCGCGAGTTTTCTCATGCGCCAGAAGTTTCGCGGTGTTCACGTCGTCGATATCCACTATATGCACAAAGTCCGGGAATTGTCTGCGGATATTCTCGGCATAATCACTGCGTCCGGTGACTATGATGAAGTTCTTGTTCGGATTTGTTCCAAGAGCGCGTTCAATATCGCGCGTTACATAGACAATCCGTCTGTTTAGTGTCAACATGATAAAAGTTTATTATAAAAGCGTGATAATAACAAATACATGGCCAGACTTTCAGTCGTTGCGACACCTATAGGCAATATGAATGATATAACACTGCGGGCGCTTGATACCCTGAAAAGCGCCGATTTAGTCCTATGTGAGGATACACGCACAACGGCCAAATTATTGGAAAAGTACGATATTCATACGGCGACGATGTCATACCACGCACATAGCGGAATATCGAAAGTAGATAAGATTATCGAATATCTGAAAGATGGCAAAGATCTGGCTCTGGTATCGGATGCCGGCACGCCGGGAATTTCCGATCCCGGCGCGGAACTCGTCGCACGTATCCGTTCTGAAATGAGCGAGGCAATAATTGCAGGTGCATTGAAGATCGAAGCTATTCCCGGAGCGTCGGCTCTGACTGCCGGTCTGTCGATAGCGGGAGTGCTTTGCTCCGATTTTACATTCTTGGGCTTTATGCCGCACAAGAAGGGTAGAGAATCGTTGTTCAAGGAAATCGCCGAGAGTAAACGAACGTATGTGTTTTATGAATCGCCACATAGGATATTGAAGGCATTGCAATCATTGAAGGATTTTTGTCCCGAGAAGAAGGTTACGATTTGCCGTGAATTGACGAAAATATTTGAAGAAGTTGTTTCAGGTTCCGTGAATGAGGTGGCGGAATATTTTGGAAATAATCCAGAAAAAGTGCGCGGCGAATTTGTCGTTATTGTGTATAGATAAAATGAAGAAGTCATTGACCGTATCATCGGGGACGATACGGTCAAGAGTGAGACCAGTACTCAAACCACGAGACGTCAATTTCCCTGGCCGAGATTATGACGTTTCCACCCTGAGAGTGAATGTTAACGACACCCTCTGCGGTTTCGATCACCACTGAGTCCTTCAGGTGGAATGGTCGATTGTCATAGCCCAAGCTGTTGGCAATCGGACGGAACACCACGAACACGTCCGGATATATACCGTTAATGTTTCGGTTATGATATCCAAGCCTTATGAAACTGGAAAGGCAAAGAACTAGTTCGCTGTGCACCGTGACTTCGACGAACGAAACTTCACCGGCCAGCCACCATCTCCCTCCGGTCGTGTGAAGCCGAGCAACCAACTTTCCTCCGAGGAGCGGTTTAATATCCTCGGGTACAAGTAATCGCGCTTTCATCTATGCACAATTCTATCGCTTTGCGTTATAATGACAATATGTCAAAGCGACAATGTTTAATGATATTCGGTCTCATATTTATCGTTCTGCCTTTTTCCGGTCTGCCTTCGATGTGGAAAGAGATCGGTTATATATTCTTCGGACTTGTAACGATCATCGTCGCGTATAACATTCCGGTCCAAGGAGGTAATGTTGACGACGGATCGATGCCGTTCGTCGAACACAAAAAAAGAAATGACAACGTGGCGACTGATGCGTCGGCAGATCCGAGTGTGAATATTACTAGCGGCAATACTACAGAGCAAAGTTAAATGAAGAAAACAAGTACCAAGCCGGGCGCAACGGTAATAGCCGCACTGGTCTTTGGGACTTTGATAATTTTCATCATCGGTCTATTGTTGGTCTGGAAATCATCACTCGGAACGATACGATACGGCGAAATGCCGGCGAGCGTTGTCGTGGCCACAAATATGCCGGATAACGAGCCGGTTATAGAGAAACCGGTCATAACTCACATATCGACGCCGTCGGCGGTTCGTGCCATATACATCACGGCTTGCACAGCCAGTTCAAAGAAGTTGCGCGACAAGGCGCTTGCCAATTTTGACGGCACGGCATTGAACAGCATAGTTGTCGACATCAAGGATTACACGGGTACGCTCGCATATGCGTCGACAACATTCAGGGACGTTTCTCCGGGCAAAGGTTGCGTCATCGATGATCTTCCGGAATTTGTCCGTGAATTACATGAGAAAAATATATATGCGATTGCGCGCGTTACGGTATTTCAGGACCCGCTATATACTTCATTGCATCCGGAATCTGCGATCAAGAGCATATCCGCGCCGGAGAAATTGTGGAAAGACATAAAAGGACTTTCGTATATAGATCCGGGCGCGAAGAAGTATTGGGATCATGTCATAGATATTTCCAAAGAGGCGTATGACATCGGCTTTGATGAAATCAATTACGACTATATACGTTTTCCTTCCGACGGTAATGTGAGTGATATGAAACTAAATCTTGCAGAGGCAAACGAACTGCAACCGGCGTCGTCGACGGGTACGA
>JAMDBV010000012.1 GCA_023487965.1 Patescibacteria group bacterium | reverse complement strand
GCTCGTTTTTTATTTACCGAAAGCCACATTACCCTCTACGGTATATATATCCAATTTCATCTTCTTCGCTGTATCAGCGTGGAAGTGTTCATTGATCTGCATTACACCAACGTCTTCGCGGTTTACATTACCGCGAATAACCGTACCATCGTCTGAGAACTGCCTATAGCGCGATTCGCACCATGCAATCTCGACAAGGATAGGTTCATCAGCATATTGCTCCTTCAAGTAATTTTCGATGTTCTTACTATCCTTCATGTCTATTTCCCTCACTATCGCTAATGTCGTCGAAGCAGTTTGTCCATTGTCCGCAACTGCTGTTACCGAATGACCGGAACCGTACAGCGATGACATCAGGAATACCACACCAGTTGTAAGTTCTATCATAAATAAAAAACGAGCTATTAAGCATGGTGCTTATTTGGCTCATTTGCATATAGTATAGCAGATGACAAGGATTTGTCAAGGCCTTGAATGGATAAAAACGGCTCTGTAGAGCCGTAAAAAAGTCATAGAAAACCCTTATTTTGAGCCATATTTATCCTATTGCATCAAAATATCCTTTATGTTAAGCTTTATTTCACATAATAAATATCAAATATGGCACATCGCAAAGCTGAAGGCTCAACAAAAAACGGTCGCGATTCACAGCCCAAATATTTGGGCATCAAGGTCAACAATGGTCAGCGTATAAGCGCTGGGCAGGTCGTTTTGAGACAAAGAGGTACGACTACCCTTCCGGGTATGAATGTTGGCATCGGCAAGGATCATACTTTGTTTGCGCTCAAGAACGGCACGGTCAAATTCACAACGAAACGTAAGATGTCATACAACAACGATATCGAGCGCAAAAACATCGTACACGTTCTCTAACGATATCTCACGAGGATTTCGCGTTTTACTGACTAACAATATTTAGGGTTATCTTTATGGTCTTACCTCCTGCTACGATCGGAATGATGTGTTCACCCATCGTCTTTACGCCCTTGAGCTCACCCACGAATGCCGGATCGATATCAATACCCTTCTCAGTTCGTATGGCCTCGACAATGTCTCTAGCGTGAATACCGGCGAAGAGATGACCTTTTTCATTTGCCTTGGTCTTTACCGTGAATGTGCTGTCGGCAATACTGTCGAGTGATTTGCTCAGCAAATCGCCCTGTATTTTCTTTTCAGCATCATGAGTCGCACGGGTAGTCTCGATTCGTTTGGTCGCTTCCGGTGTCGCCGGTATCGCTATCCCCTTCGGAATGAGGAAATTTGTCGCATATCCCGAATTTACATCCTTGATATCGAATTTTCGCCCAATCTTGCCGAAGTCCTTGATAAATATGACCTTCATGATTTTATATTATTTCTGTTAGTGTAATTGATTATACGTGCTTCCGGCGAATGCGCAATATTATTCACTATATTGCACCCGAATTTAGCAATTCAATCGCCTTCTCCATAACAGGATCCTTACCATTTGAAGTGTTTTCTTCGTTCAGGTCAACCTTGTAATCGGGATCAAGACCGTTCTCCGACAGATTGTGTCCGCTCGGGGTCAGCCAGCGCGCTATAGTTACTTTGAGTGACGTATCCGATGTGATAGGAACCAATTCCTGGACGGAACCCTTTCCAAATGTCTTTTGGCCGACCAGTTTTCCGATACCATTCTCTCTTAGAGCACCGGCCAATATTTCCGAGGCAGAGGCAGAGCCACCGTCCACAAGGATAATAATCTTCAAATTGTCGCTGAATATGTTGTAGCCTTTACTCTTGTATATTTTCGGACTGCCATTCTTGCCGAAATCCTCAGTTACGACCGTATCATTGCCCGGAAGGAACCAAGATGCCATATCCCATGCCGCGTCGAGGTAACCCCCCGGGTTGCCTCTAAGGTCTAGTACAAGTTTATGGTCACCGGAAACTACAAATGATCGCAGTGCCTCACGGAATAGATTGGCGGATTGTGCGGTAAAGCTGTATAGACGTATGACATAAATGCCACCCGGTTTTTCGCTCGTATCAATCGTCGGTATGTTTATAACATCTCTAACGATCTTTTTTACAAGCGGTTTTGAGCCTCCCGGTCGCAAGAATGTGATGGTTACGGCCGTTCCCTTTGCTCCTCGAATATATTTCACCGCTTGATCAACTGGCATGTCTACGGTATCGTGGTCGTCAATCTTCAATATCAAATCACCGGTCTTTACACCAGCCTTCTCGGCCGGAGAATCCTTGAGTGGCGATACTACCTGGAGTTGCTTATTCTTGATACCGATCTCCATGCCCACACCTTCAAAATCACCCGAAATGTCCTCCTTGAACACTTTATTTTCAACGGGAGGGAAAAATACGGTGTACGGATCTCCGTATGATGAAGCCAAACCCTCGATAGATCCGTATATTTTCTGTTCCGCCGTCGTACTTGCGGCCGCGACGTATTTATCATCCAAAACCTGCCACGCCTTCCAATATGGTGAAAAATCTGACGTTGTCACCTTTGTAAGATCGGTTAATTCATTTGTATTCATAAGCGAGCCCTTCCCTTGACCGACGGATACGCCGATCATAAAAGCTATGACCGTCAATATCATGCCGGACAATATCAAACTGACTTTGTTTTGTGAACTCATTGCACTATTATGGCATGTCTCATAAATATGTCCAATTGTATGAATAAGGCCACCCATTTTTGCACTCCGTTGGTAATTTAGACACATAATACTCTGAAGCGGTTAACACCTCAAGCGGCGCCAGTTTGTTCTTGAAAGCGTAGTGTACGCGCTTGGTATTGTAGAACTCCAGATATTGAGCGAGTTTCTCATTGAATTTAGTAGTGTCATCAAAGAGTAGGTTAACATTGAAGTCTACGAATTCATCCTGTATGGTGCCGTTGAAGCTCTCACAATGAGCATTCATTTTGGGAGTCTTGGGGTATGTGTGATAATGGACAATTTTGTTTCTGGTAAGTAAGGCGGAAAGGTGTAGCTTGAATTCGGATCCATTGTCGGTCAAAACATGCTTGATGTCATACGGGAATAG
>JAMDBV010000042.1:14879-15991 GCA_023487965.1 Patescibacteria group bacterium | reverse complement strand
CTAGGAAGAAAATTGAATATGTCCCAGATATATGATGATAACGGTACGATCATTCCGGTTACCATGGTCGCTACCCGAGGCAATGTCGTAACGGACATTCGCACAAAGGAGCGAGATGGTTATGAAGCTGTGCAGGTGGGGGAAGGCAATCGCAATCCGTCCAGAATAAATAAGGCGCAAAAAGGTCAGTTCAAGGACATGGGCAATTTCGCCTCGGTCGTCGAATTTCGTATGGAGGCGCCGACATTGAATATCGGCGATAAAGTCGAAGTGTCGCAATTCCAGAATGGTGATATGGTCACAGTCAGCGCGATTTCTAAGGGCAAAGGCTTTCAAGGTGTTGTAAAGAGACACGGTTTTGGCGGCGGACCCAGGTCGCACGGTCAGAAACATTCAGAAAGAGAGCCAGGATCGATCGGTGGCGGTCTGCGTACACGTGTTCCTGTGGGTACCAGAATGGCCGGACGAATGGGAAATGATCGTGTCACAGTAAAAAACTTGAAAGTTGTTAACGTTGATGAGAGCGATGGAGTCATTTACATAGCGGGAGCGGTTCCTGGCAGGAGAGGCAGCTTGGTCGAAATTGTCGGATAAATAAGGCTAAAGTATTGACCCGAGCCCAACCATCTGCTAATATGCGATAGCGCCAGAGAGCGTTTTTATTTCACTTAAATTTCATGGAAGCAACAATATACAATCAAAGCGGAAAGACATCTGGTAAGATAACATTGCCGGAAGAAGTCTTCGGTTTGTCGTGGAATGCCGATCTTGTCCATGAAGTTGTTCGTCTCATGAATTCCAATGCGCGCCCAAACGTGGCTCACGCCAAGACTCGCGGTGAAGTTCGCGGAGGAGGTAAGAAGCCGTGGAGACAGAAGGGTACAGGTCGTGCCCGACACGGTTCGACACGTTCTCCCATCTGGGTTGGCGGTGGCGTGGCTCATGGTCCGAGGAATGAGAAGAATTATTCAAGGAAAATAAACAAGCAGGCCAAACGCAAAGCATTGTTCACGATACTTTCCAAGAAGTTCAAGGACGGCGAGATCATGTTTTATACAAAATCTATCTTATCGCCTTTCTTCAGGGTCACTACCGCTTTCCTCATACCGGAA
>JAMDBV010000042.1:0-14869 GCA_023487965.1 Patescibacteria group bacterium | reverse complement strand
TTGGGCGCGCATTGGAATTCATGAGACGAACAACTTCATGGACGGCGAGATCATGTTTTTGGATACGATCAAATTCCCGGCTCCCAAGGCCAAGGATGCGAAGATTGTTGTAGATTCTCTGTCGAAGGTTAGCGGTTTTGAGAAGCTCTCTTCGAGAAAGAACGCCGCAATCATTGCGACTCCGAACAAGGACACAACAATCGAAAAAAGTTTCAACAATTTTGGCAATATTGCAATCGAGGAATTTCGCAATATCAATCCGGTATCAATTTTGAGTCACAAATGCCTCATCATTGTCGATCCGGAAAATTCATTCAAGACATTCGAGTCAAAGGCCAAGGCCAATCAATCTTAATATATAAAATATCATGCCTCTCTTCGGATTTAGAACACATAAGAAATACGACAAGGACTTTTCGCAAGAAAAGGCCGTCGGTGCGTCTGGTAAAACGACAAAGACGCGATCAAAGCCGGTCAAGAAAAGTGTTGTAACGAAGACTGAGACAAAGACTCCGGTAGTCGCTGTCGAAGTGGCATCATCGATGACTGCGAGCGTTGTTATACGACCACACATAACCGAAAAGTCTGGCATTCTGAGCCAGAATGGTTCATACACTTTCGAGGTAGCCAGAAGTGCGAACAAAGACACGATCGCCAAAGCTATCAATGCCATTTACAAGGTAAAACCAATGAGAGTTTCCATTATCAATGTGCCGGCCAAGAGGGTATTCGTCCGCGGCAAAGCCGGAAGAGTTTCCGGTATGAGGAAAGCGGTAGTGACCCTGAAGAAAGGCGATAAGATAGATTTTGTATAAAACATGAAATCATACCGACCCACAACAGCATCGAGGAGACATATGACGGTTTTGCCGTTCAAGCAATATTTGACGACCTCGACTCCTCACAAGCCGCTTGTTTCCGGATTCAAGAGAGACGTCGGTCGCAACAGTCATGGTAGGATCACTGTTCGCCACAAGGGCGCCGGCCACAAGAAATTATATCGCCACATCGATTTTCTGTATGATAAGCACGATATTCCAGCCAAAGTATTGACTGTAGAATATGATCCGTTTAGAACAGGTTATATCGGTCTCGTATCTTACGCTGATGGTGAGAAGAGGTATGTTCTCTTGCCAAAGACGCTGAAAGCCGGTCAGATATTCAGGGTCTCAGAAAAAGCCGGTATCGAGACGGGCAATCGTTTGCCGCTCAAAAATATTCCGGTAGGTACCTTTGTGTACAATATCGAGATCAAGCCGGGCAGTGGCGCCAAGCTTGTACGTTCTGCCGGCTCGTTTGCTCAAGTGATCGCCAATGATGCCGGATATTCTCATATCAAGATGCCTTCGTCTGAAGTACGAAAGGTTCACGAAGACGCATGGGCCAGTATCGGCGCGGTTTCCAACGAAGAGAATCGCCTCGTTCATATCGGCAAAGCCGGTCGCTCACGATGGCTCGGTATCCGCCCGACTGTTCGCGGTTCTGTCATGAACCCGGTAGATCATCCGTACGGTGGCGGCGAGCAGCGTTCCGGTCGTGGTTTGCGAAGGTTGAAGACAATGTGGGGCAAGCCGGCCGGCAAAGGTCAGAAGACCCGCACTCCGAAGAAATATTCAAACGTATTTATCGTTTCGAGAAGACAAGTTGGCAAGAAGAAGTCATCGGCGTAATCTCTCATACTGTTTTATCTTGTTTGTATACCTGTGAATATCGTAGCGGAATCATGAGTGTTTTATTGCTATTATAGTTTCGTGCTAAATATTATCGTAAAAATAACCAGAGGGACGATCGAAAAGATCATATTGAGAATGATCGGGTATTATTGATTTGCGCATGTCCGACATGGTCATAAGTTGTAGGTCGTCTTTCTAAATTCTGTGTCGGATAAGGGTATATCCACAGACAAAGTGTTGTTGTCTGTGGCGTGTGTTATTATATGGCCATAAAGCGTATCGGCGCTTACTTATAAATTACCAAGTTATTATATGAAAAAGTTCAAGATTTCATTTATGGCGCTGTCGATCGTTATGATGGCGTCGTTTATTGCGATACCTGGCGGAAATACCGCGCAAGCAATTGCGAACCCGTGTTACAGATTTACTCAGAATTTAACAGTCGGTTCCACCGGGCCGGATGTGGCGGCATTGCAGACATGGCTGGTTGCTCACGGTTTCGACATTCCTACCCTCAAAACCGACAGTACACAAATAGGATATTTCGGTGCACAAACAAAGGAGGCTGTAATGCGTTATCAAGCGAGCGTCGGCATTCCGAATACTGGGTTTGTGGGCCCGATGACTAGGGAGGCGATAAACGGAGGTTCATGCACATCAACAACGAGTGGCCCATCCAATTCTACTGCGAGTACGACAACTTCCGTGGTAATCAGTTTGGATGTAATGAATCCGATCTCATCAACGGTAGTTTCTGAGAAAGATTATACTATAGGAGGTCTACCGGTACTTATTTATGATGTCACGGCCGTCGGAGGAAGCGCAACAATGGTTAGTTCTCAGATAAAGTTTGCAATTGATGGACCGGGCTACATTTCACTTGCACGTTTGTATCAAGGATCTAACCTAATCGGCTCATCTGCCATTAAGGATGGAATAGCTCAATTTGTGAACTTGAATTGGTCGTTGCCGGTATCTGCGAAGGTTCCGGTGCTACTCAAAGTAGATGTTGTCGGTGTCACGGCTAGCACAACAATTCGTGCTCAAACAGTCAAGCTTATGTTTGTTAACTCTAAACTTTCTGAGATCGGCTCTACCGGAGAGGCGATCGGTAATAAGATAATGATAGTCCCTGTTGCTGGCTCAATACCAAGTTGTGACACAATAAATATTGGCGGATATGAATATCGATTAGACCCGTGTCACCTCGACATAACTATGATTGATGGACAAGGGGATAGGTCATTCTTAACCAAGATTATTACTTCGAGTAATAGCTACATGTTTTCTGTTTATGGATACGGTGAAGGTTTTCCGACATATAGTCTCATACCGTCATATAGTAGCGGTGGAGCGAGCGGAAATAGGACGTTACCATTTTTAGCCCGGGATCAATTCCTAAACACTGACAAAATTAATTCAAAAGTCTTTAGTGGGTATGTTCCAATACGTATTGATTCGGTCAGTGAGAATGGATCTGGTAATGACTACTTGAAGCTATATGTGAACGTCACTGTCTTGCCGGCAAGTATGCCCACCGTGCCAGTAACGGAAGGAACGATCTCGACTTACCTAACAAAGGATTTTGGCGATTATGCTGGATCATACAATAAATTTAGTCCCGGTTACGGATTGGGAGGGCTTAGTCAGGACTGGAACTGGTCAATGAGGGTGAAAATTCAGGGTGTATCGAAAAGTGTAAAGTCGATATCCGTCACTACGGATCGTGGCGAGGTATGGACAACAAATGCCGCGGAGTTCAAAGGTTTACCGTACCCATTGGTGATCAGAGATTCATACGGTAAGCAATTGAATAACAGCTATGAAACAAATAATTTATTGGTTTTGGCCGGCAATTCAGTTGAACAAACATTTCGGCTGAGTGGTCAAATCGAAACACAAACATGGCCCGGTGGAAAGGTTACTATTAAATTTGATGATGGTTCCGTGTTGAGTGGAGATATACCAGCATCATCGTATTCTCCGAACAGTTCGCAAAATAACAACATACCTGAAATAACCAATGCTTATGCCGGTGCCTCAGATCCGCTAACGATTTACCGCGGAGAGACCATATATATTTATGGTAGCAACTTCATCGGGAATAACGCCTCATCCACTACGGTATATCTGCAAAATGCATTGAGTCCGTATAGCATTCCGGCAGTCGTGACACAGATCTGGACCGGTAATATACATGCTACGGCGCCAACCAGTCTTATTCCGGGAGAGACATACGACCTCTATGTAGCGAATGATCTTGGTACAAGCACACCGATCAAAGTAAAAGTCATGGGTGGTGCGGCGGCAAGTGGAGCGCCGGTTATTACAGGCGGCTCGTTTCCGACTTACCTAAATGTCGGACAGGTCGGAACGTGGTCGGTCAATGCCTACGATCCGAGCAATGGTCCACTAAGTTATTCAGTGAGATGGGGTGATATGGGAGGAAAGGGTCTCATGGGCGGCAGTGAACCGTTTGTTCAGACGACAACATTTACTCATGTCTATTCGAAAGCCGGAACATATACTGTATCGTTTATCGTCTCAAACAATGCCGGTCTTACTGCAAGCACAACTACAACAGTTAATGTCGGCATAGGGAACACGGTACCCGTGAATATAAACATACCGACAATGCAGGTATCTCTCGATCCTTATAGTCCTATTAGATCTACCATTCAAGTACCACAAAGCGGGGTAACTCTCGCAGTAATAGATCTGCGAGCGGGTGACAATCCGATAACAACAATGAAATCCATCCAGTTGGGATCAGACTCTCCATACGCGAATTACAAAGTCAAGAATGTAAAGGTATATATGGGCAATACCTTGATCGGAACCGCTGATAATATAGGCAATTACAATGGATCATATTATTACAATTTTATTCCGGTTAAGAATGTATATATTCCGGCTAACGCTACAGTTGCCTTGCGCATTGTCGGTGATATAAGCATGAATAGTCCATATAGTTCGAATAATGAACTTAGACTGGGTATTACGGGTTTTGTCTTTGATAGTCCTGGGGTTTCGGTAACCGACATGCAAGGGAATAGTAAAGTTCAACTATATGGCGCAATGATGAGTCTATATCCGAGTTCGCCAATTCCAATATCGGCTAGTACGTCTGCGGCACAATCCTCGGTAAATATTGTACGCCCGAGCGGTGGCGAAAGTTGGCAGTCTGGTACAATTCAAAATCTAGAGTTTAACATCTCACCGATTGGACCTAATGAAGATATATATCTATTGCCCGCGAATTGTAGCTCGGCTTCAACCTGCTCATATACAATATATCTAGGCGCTCGTGGAACACTCGTATATCAAGGACCTACCATGTGGGGCTGGACAGTTGGCCGATTGGCAGATTCATCGACTGTACCAAGCGGTTCATATCAGCTGAAGATATGCGTAGCAAATACAAGTACGTGTGCCATAAGCAAACCGTTTACGATTATGGGATCGAACTCAACTGTTCAATCTGCCGTCAATATAACCGCTCCTTATTCAGGCCAGCAATTCGTTCCAGGAGATACAATGCGCATAAAATGGTCGAGTCAGAATGTGAAAGTCGGGGCGATAGATGTCATGACACAGAACCAACAAACAATGTTGGTGTCACAGTCATTTGGTACGGATCCGGGGTATTATGATTTCACATTACCGTCAAATCTTCAGATGGGTACTTACACAGTAAGACTACGTAGTACTTCAGGGCTGAATTCTTCTGTAAACTTCAATGTTACTCGCACATCATATCCGATAGTTACGCCGTCACCGTCGATTGTTGCATTAACCGCTTCTTGCTATGCATCGGTTTCAAATTACGGAACTCCACAGGCGACTTGGGTGGCCGCGGCACGTGGCGGTAGTGGCCAGTACCAATATTCATGGAGCGCATACAATGATGTATCCAAATACACCGGAGGTGATACAAGGTCATATTCATTCAGTGCCAGCTATAGCACTTCTGGAACCAAACAAGCAGTTGTAAGAGTGGTTGATGCGAGTGGTAATGCGGCAACAGCAACCTGTTCTGGAAGTATACCCACATACCAATCATCCTACACCACATCATCAGTATACTCACCAACCTATACAGCAACACCTACAGCAACCTATTCTCCGACATCTACAGCTTCTCCGTCTCCCACATACTCCCCAACATACACAGCGTCACCATCAGTAACAGCAAACCCTGTTATCGCATCATGCTCCGGTACGGCTTCAAACAATGGAACACCGACAGTGACGTGGAATTCAAACCCGAGTGGTGGTTCAACGCCATATAGGTACTATTGGTCAATGGGCGGTGTTACCTCGATAATCAGTGGTGGTACTCAGAGCAGTTCACTTACTGCAACGTATTCGAGTTCGGGTACAGTATCGGCCAGCTTGCGTATTGTAGACAATACCGGTTCTTTGAGCTCAACTTCATGTTCGGTGACGATACCGTCGTATAGCTCGGCAACTCCGTCGGTCACAGTCTCACCGACAAGCATGAATAATCAGACCAATCTCAATGCTTCTATCTGGGATGCGGTCAAGCAGTGGTTTGCCAATCAACAGTAGTCAATATCTAAAATGGCATAATAAAACAGCTCTTGCCAGGCTGTTTTATTATGCCGAGGTCGGATCTCGGTATTCGCGCTCGATTCTGCTTTTCTATTCATGTATAATGAATTCATGAAATTCTTAAAACGCTTGAAGCGCCGGAAATATATTATTACCGGCATCGTTATCATAATAATTATCGCCATCTTCGCATTGAGGGGTCGTTCGAATGACGCCAATATCGAGTCGGCCGCGGCGAATCGCCAAGACGTGATCGAACAGGTCAGCGTCACCGGAAAAGTGTCTCCTATATCGAAGGCCGATCTCGCTTTCGAGAAGAGTGGAGTCGTTGCAAAGATATATGTCAAAGTCGGTGATAGTGTCAAGGCGGGACAAGCATTGGCGGTTCTTGATAATGCGGCCGATCTTGCAAATCTGCAATCAGCACAAGCGAAATTGGAAGATTTGAGTAGGAGTTTGCGGCCGGAAGAAATGAGTGTTGAGCAAGCCAAGGTCTCGGCCGCCAAAGTGGCTCTTGCAAACGCCAAGAACGACGCCCTCAATGCAGTGCGCGACGGGTATGTCAAAGCTCAGAGCGCTTTGGTCAATTATGCAGATTCACTCTTCACCAATCCGCAGAGTGCCAATCCTCTTATCAAAGTCGTCACACAATCGGCCGCCACGAATAATGCGATCAATGCTGAGCGCGTAAAGATCACCGATATAATGACATTGTGGAAAAATGACGTGGCGAATGCCAACGACCCTGAGAAAGCGGCAACGCTCATCGGTAACGCTGATAAATATCTCTCCTCGATCAAGATTTTCATGAATGATTTGACAGCCGCGGTCAATTATCTAAACCCCGGCAATTCCGGTCTCGCGCAAAGCGCCATTGACGTTTATGCGAGCGATATCAATGCGGCACAGTCGGCTATCAATCAATCGGTCTCTTCGATAACAAATGCCAAATCCTCATTGGAAGCATCCGATGTGGCGTATCAAGAAGCGGAAAGCAGTTTCGAATTGAAAGTGGCCGGATCTTCCAATCAGGCGATTCAGGCACAAGCGGCCAGTGTGGCCTCATTCAGGGCCATTCTCGACAATGATACCCTGACTTCACCGATCGACGGTATCGTGACCAAAGCCGAGCCGGATATTGGCGAATTCGTATCGGCGGGCAGCAATGCGTTTTCGGTGCAGAGTTACGGTAGCTACAAGATCGAGGCGTATGTTCCCGAGGCGGATATCGCAAAAGTCAGGGTAGGTGACACGGCGCGAGTTACACTAGACGCATACGGACCGGATACGATCTTTGATGCGGCAGTGACAGCGATTGATCCGGCGGAGACAATGCTTGAAGGTGTTCCGACGTACAAGGTAACGTTGCAATTTAGCGATAAGGACAATCGTATCCGCTCCGGAATGACAGCCAATACCGATATAAAGACAAATGAGCACCTGAATGTTTTGGCGGTGCCGTCGCGCGCAATTATTGATGACAATGGTGATAAGACGATTCGCCTGCTCAACGAGGACGGAAAGACATATACATCGGTGCCTGTAAAGGTCGGTCTCAAAGGTTATGACGGTATGACCGAAGTCATTTCAGGTATAAAAGAGGGCGACAAGGTCGTGACGTATGTGAAGTAACGCTATTACCGATTTCGCCGATCCTTTATTTTGTCTGCGTACCAATAAATGAAATTGTTGAATAAAAAATTTATCAATGCGAAGACAAGGCCGCAGATAAAAGATCGGCTATTTCGAAGCGAGGTGATCGAGAGGGTAACCGAAGATGTATCGGAGAAGATAAAGGATCCTGAAATCGCCCGTATGTTTTCACAATGCTTGCCGAATACGTTGGACACAACCGTATATTACAGAGAAGACAAGAAGGGTAATCCTGATACATTTGTAGCGACTGGTGACATTCCGGCCATGTGGCTGAGAGATTCGACAAATCAAGTCTGGCCATATCTCAAATATATTTCCAAAGAAGAGAAATTGCGCAAAATGTTTGCCGGGCTCATAAACCGACAGAGTCTGTATGTTATCGCCGATCCATACGCAAATTCATTTTTTGATACAAAAAGCCCGAAATCTCTGCAAAATCCATGGTGGCCGGCCGGTCGGCATTGGAACAAGGAAGTTTGGGAAAGGAAATTTGAGATCGACAGCCTGGCGGCATTTATGCGATTATCTGCGGGATATTATCTGGCCACAAAAGATATTTCTGTTTTTCGTGGCAAGTGGGTTTCGGCAATGAAGAAAGTTATCGAAGTGTTTCGCAGGGAGCAGGAAACCCTCAACCGTGAGAATGCGAAAAAGATGTTTCGCTTCTTCATGGCAAATGGCAAGAATTTTCCGTCTGTGAGAATGGCGGGCTACGGCTATCCTGGTCGCAAGTGCGGTCTTGTAAGATGTCTTTTCCGCCCTTCTGATGATGAGGGGGTGTTTCCGTACCAAATCGCCGCCAATGCGATGGTGACCGTTACCTTGAAGGCAATTGTGCCGATACTTGAAAAATTGGACGAAAGAGAAATATCCGAAACTGTAACGTCGCTCGCCAACGAAATCGATGCGGGCATAATATCTGAGGGCATTATAGATCATAAGAAATATGGCAAGATCTATGCGTATGAGGTTGATGGTTATGGCTCCGCTTGTATAATGGACGATCCAAACGTGCCAAGTCTATTGAGTTTGCCGTATCTCGGCTATTGCTCATATTCCGATCCGATTTATCTCGCCACGCGCAAGATGGTTCTCGGAAAGGACAATCCATTTTACGCAAACGGTAAAGTCGCTTTCGGACTCACCAGTCCGCATACCGGCGTTATCAATCTATTCTGGCCGATGGCGACGATCATGCAAGCTCTGACATCAAATGATTTCGGAGAGATATTGTCATGTCTGCATATTCTCAAGAATTCTCACGCCGGTACGTATTTTATTCATGAAGGAGTCGATGTCGATAATCCAAAGAAATATACGAGGCCGTGGTTCGGTTGGGCCAATTCATTGTTCGGTGAATTGATATTGCATATCGTCGATAAGTTTCCGGAAATTCTGGCCAAAGAAAATATATGACCAACATCATCGAAGTAAAAAACCTCAAGAAGTCATATCATGATGGCAAAACCGATACTGTCGCTCTTGCGGGCGTGACTTTCGATGTTCGTAAAGGTGAATTCATGGCTATCATGGGTCCGTCCGGCTCCGGCAAGTCGACGCTTTTGCACTTGCTCGGTCTTCTGGATGAACCGACAAGCGGCCACTACCGATTCAACGGTAAAGACATATCAGCATACAGTCGTGACGAACTTGCTGACATAAGGAATCGTGAAATCGGTTTTGTATTCCAGGCTTTCAACCTCCTGCCACGAACTCCCGTTGTCGAAAATGTAAAATTGCCGCTATATTATTCCGGTTTGCCGGAAGCAGAATGGCATGCGCGCGCCGAGAAGGCCGTCAACGACGTCGGACTTGGTCACCGCATGTATCATGAGCCGGCGGAACTTTCCGGCGGTGAGAAGCAGAGGGTGGCGATCGCGCGCGCATTGGTGACGGATCCGGACATAATATTTGCCGATGAACCGACCGGGAATCTCGACTCCAAATCCGGCAAGAATGTCATGTCCATTATTCAGCACCTGAATGAGGAACACGGCAAAACTATCGTGCTCATTACGCACGAAACATCGACAGCTGAACATTCCGAGCGCATTATCAGACTCATTGATGGCAGGATCGAAAGCGATGAAAAGGTCAAACATCGTCTTTCGGCCGAGGATGAATTTGTAAAATAATGACATATCGACACATTTTCCAAACTGCTTTGAGGGGACTTGCGACCAATAGGTCACGCTCTTTTCTGACTATTCTCGGTATCGTGATCGGTATTACGGCGATCATGTTGGTCGTGTCGCTCGGCGCCGGCGCGCAGGATCTCATTCTGGGACAGGTTCAAGGACTCGGCACAAATACGATAGCGGTTATTCCGGGCAGGGAACCGACCGGCCCTTCGGACGTAACGGCCCTCTTCAGCGATTCACTCAAGGAAAAAGATCTGGTTGCATTGCGCAACAAGGCAAATGTTCCGTATCTCAAAAATATAATGCCGACGCTTTTTGGTGCCGGTTCTTCTTCATACGGGTCAAATACGTATCAGGTAACGATTTTCGGTGCCACCGAATTGATAGCCGAAATATTTGATCTGCATACTTCATCGGGACAATTCTTCGAGAATAGCGATGTATTATCGCGCTCCAACGTGGCGGTTATAGGTTCGAAGGTCGTGGAGCATCTTTTCGAGAATGATAATCCGATCGGTCAGAACATAAAAGTCAAAGGACGCAATCTGCGCGTCGTCGGTGTATTGCCTCCATCGGGCGGAGGATCGTTGTTCAACTTCGATTCGATGATAATCATCCCGTATACGACAGCGCAGTACTACATTCTGGGACAGAAATATTTTAGTCGTATAATCATGCAATCGACGACTGATGCCAAAGTGGCGGTAACGGCGGAAGATATCAAATTGGCGCTCCGAGATTCTCATGGCATAACGGATCCGAGTAAAGATGATTTCACGGTTCAGACCCAACAGGATCTGGCCAATCGTCTCGGTACGATCACTTCGGCATTGACGTGGTTCTTGGTGGCGGTGGCTTCGATCGCGCTCTTCGTCGGCGGTGTCGGTATCATGAACATTATGTTGGTGGCAGTCACGGAGCGTACGCGGGAGATAGGTTTGCGTAAAGCACTGGGCGCGACGGATCGCGACATCCTCTCACAATTCTTGCTCGAATCTGTCTTGCTTACGGCGATCGGGGGTATTATCGGCATTATTCTCGGGACATTATTGGCATTCGGTATATCGATCGGTCTCTCGAAAGGATTGGGCGTCAATTGGCAATTCGTATTTCCATGGATGGGTGCGGCACTAGGTTTTGGCGTTTCGGCATTTATCGGCCTGGTTTTCGGGGGGTATCCGGCGAGTCAGGCGAGTAAGAAGAGCCCTATCGAGGCTTTGAGGTATGAATGATTTGTGATTTCACCGAGGTCCGACCTCGGTATGCAACGTGTCTATGCCGCAGGTAAGACGATGGCAAATGTCGAACCCATATTTCGTCCCGCCGATTGGACGAGGATTTTGCCGTGATGTTGTTTTACGATCGAACGCGCGAGATACAGGCCGACGCCAAACCCCTCGGTGTCGATCGACTGCGCGTCGGCGGTGCGGAAAAATTTCATAAACATCTTTTTCATGTCTTCGGGCTCGATACCGATACCTTGATCGGCAACTGTCACTGCAACTTTGTGACCATCATTTGATACGGATACATCGACGCGCCGGCCTATAGGCGTATATGTACGAGCATTTTCGAGCAAAACTTGAATGGCAAATTCCATACGTGTTTTGTCGATCTTGACCATTATGTTCGGTGTTTGGCACTGGAAGGAGAGGAATATGTTTTTTTCGTGGAATGCGGTCTTCAGACTGTCGGCAACCTTTTTGACCAGCTGGCACATATCGGCTATTTCGAAATTGTATGAGGCGCGCGAACTGGCCTCGGAATCCGTCATTTCGATCAATGTGCCGGTGAGGTCGATGAGTTGCTGATTGGCGCCGCTCAGGTCGCGAAGGTTCTCTGATTTGTACGGGTCGGTCTCATTGGAATATAGGGTTTCGGTAAGCCATTTGATCTGCGAAAGGGGAGTCTGAAATTTGTGGGCTATTATGGTTATAAACTCATTCTTGAATGAATCACTCTTCCTGCCGGAACGCACCAAAAAATAGATAAGGGCGACGATTGCGATAACCATGAATATCAGTACCAAAAGTACCATATTCGGATTATTGGTGATGAATTGTTGCATAAATCATCAATATTGTATCATGCGCAAAGCTCCTCCTGTCCCGGAATTGTGAACAGTCTGCCGTCGTTGTTCATGCGCTTGACTCAAAAAGGGCGTTCTGTTAGTATGGGAGCACGCTCGGACGAGCATTTTTTATGTCACGATCACTAAGCAAAGGTCCATACGTGGACGAAAAACTACTCAAAAAAGTAACCGGCAAAAAACCCGGTTCTTTGGGTGTGGTGAAGACATGGGCTCGCCGTTCTCAGATTTCTCCGGAAATGGTCGGATTTACATTCGGGGTACACAATGGCAGAAGTCATATAGAAGTATTTGTTACCGAGGACATGGTTGGACACCGCCTCGGCGAATTTTCGCCTACACGCAAGTTCGTAAGACATGGCGGTAAGATGCAAAAGGAGATAGAGGCCAAGGCCAAGGAAGCCGAGATTAGCGCCGCAAAAGCCGCCAAAGAAGCCGTTACTACTGCCAAGAAATAAATAATATCATGATTACCGCCTCACTGAAAAATTACAGAATATCACCGCGCAAAGTCAGGGTCGTGGCGGATATGGTGAGGGGCAAGGGTGTTGCCGAAGCCAAGCTGATAGTCTCCGCCGCAGTCAAGAAAGCCAAGCATCCGATCGGCGACCTTATCGATTCGGCAATCGCAAACGCTAAAAACAATTTTGGCATTGAAGCGGACAATCTGTTTATAAAAGAGATCCGTGTCGATGGTGGCGTCATACTAAAGAGATACATGCCGGTATCGCGCGGTTCTTCACATCCGATCAAGAAACGCACAAGTCATATCAAAGTCACATTGGCCCCGAAAGACGTATCAAAGAGCAAAGAGGTGAAGATCAAAGCTGAGAAAACGGTGAAATCTACAAAAAAAGAAAAAGTCACCAAAGTGACTAAAACCAAGAAATAATATGAGCCATACCGTACATCCATATTCGCATAGACTGGGAATTATTCGGGACTGGAGAAGCCGCTGGTTCTCTGTACACAAGAACTATCGCACCGCTCTCAGGACGGATATCACTATCCGTGAATTTCTCCAGGAAGAATTGAGGCCATATTTTGTCGGTGGTGTAGACATTGAGCGAACTCGCAAGGCTCTCCGTGTCATCATAAAGACATCAAGACCGGGAATGATTATCGGGAAGTCGGGCGACGGTGTTGTAAAATTGCGAGAGAAGATACTCAAACTTTTGCGCAAGAGCAAGATAGATCTCGGTAATCAAGAGTTCAAACTCGATATCGAGGAAGTTCGCAATCCGGAATCAAATGCCGCCATTGCGGCGATGATGATCGCCGAATCGCTGGAGAAGCGCCTGCCGTTCCGCCGGGTTATGAAACAGTCGATCGAAAAGATAATGGCCAATAAGGACGTCAAAGGTGTGCGCGTATATCTCGGAGGTCGTTTGGGTGGCGCAGAGATCGCCCGTTCCGAAGAAATGAAAAAGGGCCGAGTACCTCTACAGACACTGCGTGCCGATATCGATTTTGCCCGCGAAAAGGCGCATATGACATATGGTGATATCGGTATCAAAGTCTGGATCTACAAGGGCGAAGTGTTCAAAAAGGATCAAATTTCAAAATCCAAATGACAAATAAAATCCAAAAACCAAATATCACAAGTGTCATTATCCACTCTTTTGGTTTTGCCATTTGTCATTAATCAAATACCATGTTATTCCCGAAGAAAATAAAACACAGAAAATGGTTTACGATGCGCAAGCATCCGGCCAAGGAAGCTGTTCACCCGGAGACCCGTGGCATATTTGTCAATTTTGGATCTTTCGGTCTCAAGGCCGCAGAATACGGCCGCATCACCTCCAACCAGATCGAGGCCGCCAGGAAAGCCGCGATGCATCATGCCGGCAAGACGGGTAAGGTATGGATCCGCGTATTTCCGGATCATCCTTTCACGCAAAAGCCCGCTGAAGTAAAGATGGGTAAAGGTAAGGGCGAGCCGGTCGGTTTTATTGCCGAGGTCAAACCGGGAAGGGTGATATTTGAGATCGACGGTGTCGATGCCGGTAAAGCTTCGGAATCGTTGCGAAAGGCCGGAACAAAGCTGCCTATCAGGACAAAGATAGTTTCAAGAATATAAACAATATGAAGACCAAGGAATTCAAAAACAAATCAGGTAGTGACCTCTCAAAGATTTTGGCCGAGAAAAGGGAGGCTTTGAGAGTGTTCCGTTTTGGCGGTGCGGGTGCCAAGACAAAGAACGTGAAAGAAGGTAATCATTTGAGGAAGGATATCGCACGGATACTGACGATTATGAATATGAGCAAGTAATAATTTTGACAAATGTAAATTTTAGTATAGTATCGATAAAACATGAAAACCACGAATACAACAGAAAAGACCATAACACGCCAAAAGTTCTCGGGCGTTGTTAGTTCTGCCAAGATGAAAGACACAATCGTGGTGACAGTGAGCCGTTACGTCAAGCACGCGAAGTATGGCAAATTCATGTCCAAAAAGACCAAGCTCTTTGTTCATGATCCCGGTAATACAAAAAAGGAAGGTGAGACGGTAACAGTTGAGGCTTGCAGACCGATTTCCAAGAATAAGGCGTTTAGATTGATAAAATAATATGATTCAACCCCGCACCATTGTAAATATCGCAGACAATTCCGGAGCAAAACTGGGTCGCATATTCAAGGTGCTTGGCGCGACGAGGAAGCGTTATGCCGAGATTGGTGACGTTGTTGTACTATCGGTGCAAAAGGCCGAACCACGATTGTGTCTTTCATCTT
>JAMDBV010000008.1 GCA_023487965.1 Patescibacteria group bacterium | reverse complement strand
TTTGTCCTTTTACAGCATCGACCGCCTGGCCCAAGACATTTTTATAGACTTCATTATTGATAACATTGGAAGTCAGTTCGAGAGCACGCACCATAGCGATACCAGAACTCAACATTGTCGAAAGATTGTCTGACAACCTCGCAAGGTAAAGCTTGCGGAACAGGGTGCTTATATACGGCACCGTCAGCTTCAGCTTATCATAAGAGTACTTGCCCACCGGCGTTCGTATGTATTTGACAAGAAAGAAAGCGCCGACAACCAAGCCTGCCAAAAGGACAAATCCGTAGCTGACCAAGAAATTGCTGATACCCATGATGATTTTCGTGTATATCGGTATTTCTAAGCCGGAATCGGTCAGAATCGTACTGATCTTCGGTATAACCATCGTGAACATCAATATCATAACCGTAATAAAGGTTACAATGATGAAAGCCGGATAAACCAATGCACCCTTAACTTTGGAAGAAAGCTCGTATGAGCGATCCATATAATCGGCCAAATATAGAAATGTTTCATCCAGCTTGCCCGATTCTTCACCGGCCTTGACCATACTTACATAAAATCCGGAGAAGACCTTGGGATGTTTGGACAACGCGGTAGATATCGAACTGCCCCCTTGAATATCGTCAGCTATCTCCGTCAGCTTACGGCCCAAGAATGCGTTCTCCGTCTCTGCCGAGAGCAATCGGAATATGCGCAACGCCGAGACTTGCGCCTCAAAGAGTGTTGAAAGTTGTCTAGACAGGATAACCACATCTTTCGTCGAAACACGATCGAAAAATGAGATATTTTTGGAGAAGAGACCGCCACCGGCATCCGCTTCTACAATATTGGTAACTACCATGCCACGCCTCTGCAAAGAAGAAATGGCAATATCAACATTGATGGCGTCGATGGAACCCGCTTTTTTCGCACCCGTTTGATCTACTGCTTCATAATTGAATAACATATTTTTGGTGAATTATAGCAGACGTTCCAATGTTTTCGGATTGGAAGAATTCATATAAGCGCTTTCCACCGTAATCTCTCCCGCCCGTACCAATTCTGCCAATGACCGATTCATGTCTATCATACCCTCCTGAGAACTCGTTTCGATAACCGTCTGGATCTCATGCACACGTCTTTCACGTATCAGATTTGAAACCGCATTGTTGTTTATGAGCAATTCATAGGCGGGAATAAGTCCGCCGGAAATTCTCGGTATGAGTCTCTGCGAGAATATGCCGGTCAATGATCCCGCGAGTTGTATGCGGATCTGATCTTGCTGTGTAGACATGAATGAATCGATAATACGGTTGATCGTCTGACTGGCATTGTTTGTATGTAATGTCGAGAAGATCAGGTGGCCTGTCTCGGCGGCGGTTACCGCCGTACTCACTGTTTCGACATCTCTCATTTCACCCACCATACATACGTCTATGTCTTCACGGAACATGGCGGTAAGAGCGTCTTTGAAATCCGGCGTATCCAATCTTACTTCCCGCTGATCGATGATTGATTTCTTTGATTCGAAAAGATATTCGATAGGGTCTTCAATGGTCAAAATATGCTCCGTGCGTGTCTGATTGATAATCTCGATGAGCGACGCCAATGTAGTGGTTTTGCCTTGTCCTATCGGGCCCACGACCAAGAAAAATCCTTGCGGCTTTCTGGTAAATGTCTCGAGAATCGGCGGCAGGTTGAGTTCGGAAAGTGTGCGTATTGATTTTGGGATAAGACGCAAAGCGATAGAGAGAGCACCTTGTCGATAATAGGCATTGCCTCGAAAACGCGCATGCGCCAGACTATAGGAGAAATCGACGTCCTTGTCATTTTCCAGAATCGTCTTATTGGCCTCGGTGAGAAGAGCGTTAATATAACCCTGCATGTCCTTCTCCGTTATTACCGGCTTTTTTACCAGGGGTATCAGATTACCGGAAACACGGATAATAGGCGTTCGGCCTGTAGCCAAATGAAGATCCGATGCATTCTCTTTTAAAATCAGATTGACAAGCTCTTCGATCTCTTTTTTGTAATCCATGTATTATGATGTTTTATGGTTTGATAAGACTTTTTCGACCTCGCCCAGGACATCGGAAGGTACAGTTGTGGCTTTAACTATATAACTCGAAACACCGAGCTTGCGTGCCTGCTCGATATCGGCCGTTTCGCCCTGATTGGTCAGCATGATAAATGCCGCGTCCGCCGCCAGTTTCTCTTTGCGAACACTGTTTACGAATTGCAGACCGTCGGAACCCGGCATGACTATATCGGCCAGAATGATGTCCGGGACATATCCGTCCCGCAATATTTTGAGAGCCAGTTCTGTGGAGTCTGCCGCTTTGACTTCGTATCCGGCCTTGGTGAACTTGACCGAATACATGTCCAAAAGAAATTTGTCATCATCAACGAATAGAACTTTTTTGGTTTTATTCTGATCCATGCCTAAATTGTATCACAGCTCTCATTCGTACACTGTGAATAATGTCCTATATTTTGCCCTCGATCTCCGCCTTGAGCGCGCCGAGCGGCATCATTCCAACCAATTCATGAATAACTTCCCCATTCTTGAAAAGTTTCATATTCGGTATGCTCCTTATCTCGTATTTCGCGCCAAGTTCTTGATTTTCAGCATTGTCAACATCCACTTTGACAACTTTGAGTTTATCGGCCATTTCGTCTGACAATTCGTCCAATACCGGCGCCATCGCCCGGCACGGTCCACACCACGGTGCCCAAAAATCCACCAAGACCGGTAGATCCGATTTGATAACGACCTGATCGAAGTCACTTTGACCTGAATTTATTACTTTTGACATATTATTTTTTGTTTATAGCTGGTAATGAGGAATATAAATATATATCCTTGCGTGATTCCGGTCAATGTTGACAGGTATTTATGTGGTTTTTCCGCGCCACGGCGTACCTAACGCCGGAATAAGATACCTATCCAGTCCCCAATATCCTGATACTTTCCACGCCAAGACGATCCCGATGGCGATCGTAAATAATATCGGATTGGTACTGACTGTACCGGCCAGCATATAATTCAGGTTCATAAACAGACCGAAAAACGCCGCTATACCGGTGAACGCGCCGATGATAAGCGCGATACCGACCAGTAATTCTCCGTACGCGACAAGATGCGACCACAATGTCGCGTGTGGCAAAACCATGCTCTTTATGAACGCCGCATACCAACCTTGAACATCAGGATGGGCACCCGCAGTCTTTGCCAATGCGCCGTTCAAGAATCCGGATATAGCCGAGCCAGCATCACTGCCAACCCAAGCCGGATTGGTTACCTTTTCCCAGCCGGCGATCAGCCATTCATAACCGAGATACAATCGGGCGATGAGCCAGAATGCGGCCGAGCGCGTATTGTTGAAGAGAAAATGACTGACAGGATTCTCTTCGATTATTATTTCATTTTTCTTTGCCATATTTTTGCATTAGGACTGATATGGCAATATTGTATCACAATACGAAAAACATCCGACGGTACAGATGTCGTATTTCGTGCACTCGTCAAAGACAGACGTATTCGCTTCAGATATCCAGCGTCGCCAACTTGGCATTTGACTGAATAAACGATTTCCTGGCCGGCACATCATCACCCATAAGCATATCAAATACCTTATCAGCTTCCTGAGCGTCCTCGATTTCAACTTTTTTCAGTATCCGCCGCGCAGGATCCATGGTCGTTTCCCACAATTCATCGGCATTCATCTCGCCGAGACCCTTATAACGTTGTATGGACACCTTGGATTGTCTATTCTCGGTCTCTTTGTCATCATCCGCCCTCTCCCCTCCTGCAGCTTCGAGCAAACGTTCCTTGTCTTCATCCGATTCTTCTTCGTTTGACGAAACATCACGTCCCAGAGCTTTTATTTTCTCTTCCTCGGAATAGAAATACAGGACCTCTTTGCCACGCTTCACCTTGTACAAAGGCGGTTGCGCGATATAGACATGACCGCTGTCGATAAGTGGTCGGAAATAGCGATAAAGTAGAGTAAGTATGAGAGTTCGAATATGCGCTCCATCTACATCGGCATCTGTAGCGAGTATTATCTTGTGATATCGCAAACGTGAGATATCGAATGTGTCGCCAATAGCCGTTCCCAGTGCCAATACTAGGTTCTTGATCTGTTCAGATGTGAGCATACGGTCCAGTCTGGCACGCTCAATGTTCAAGATCTTGCCGCGCAAAGGCAATATGGCCTGAATGCGGCGATCCCTGCCTTGTTTGGCAGTACCACCGGCCGAATCTCCTTCTACAATGAACAATTCCGATTCTGCCGGATCACTGGACTGACAATCGGCCAATTTGCCGGGAAGAGTCATGCCTTCGAGAGCGCCTTTGCGCAAAACCGATTCTTTGGCGGCCTTGGCGGCTTTGCGCGCCTTCATCGCCAATATGACTTTGTTGATTATGGCCCTGGCATCGTCAGGATTTTCTTCGAGAAATGTCGCAAAAGCATCGCCAAATATCGTATTCACGGCACTTTGCGCTTCGACACTGCCAAGTTTCGCCTTGGTCTGACCTTCAAATTGAATTTCAGCCAATTTGACCGATATCACGGCCGTCAAACCCTCCAAAGCGTCATCTCCAGTGAATGTCTCATCACCATTTTTGGCGATATTATTATTCTTGGCGTAGTTGTTGAGTGTGCGTGTCAATGCGGTTTTGAAACCTGTTACGTGAGTCCCGCCTTCTGGATTGTATATATTGTTTGCAAAAGGTAGGATGCGCGACGTGACGTCGTCGACGTACTGCAAAGCAACCTCGACGGTTTCGGTGCCTTCACCGGATTTCTCGATATAGAACACATTTTTGTGAATCGGTTTTAGGAGTTGATTGCTGAAACGTATAAGCGAAGCCAAACCGCCTTCGAAATAGAATGTATATGACGGCGCTTCGACACCCGTGTCTCTCACGTAGAACAATTCATCGTCTTGCCCGAATGTTGCGACCTGCTCACGCGCATCTATGACCGAGATGCGAAGACCTTTTACCAGGTAGGCCTGCTGACGCATATGCGTGACCAGGCGACTCCATTCGAAGCGTACGCCTTCTTTGAAAATTTCCGGATCCGGCTCGAACACGCTGATCGTGCCGTGATACTTTGATGAACCGACTTTTTTCACGGCGGCTTTGCGCTTGCCTCGCGCGTATTCCTGCATATATATGCCCCCATCTTTGTGGACCGAGACTTTGCAATAAACGGAGAGAGCATTGACGACAGACGCGCCGACACCGTGGAGACCTCCGGAGACTTTGTAGCTCTGATGATCAAATTTGCCTCCGGCATGCAAAGTCGTCATGATTGTCTCCAATGCCGAGACTTTGGTTTGTTTGTGTACATCTATAGGGATACCGCGCCCGTTATCGGCGACGCGCACCCGGTTGCTGGGCAAAAGCGTGATCTCGATATCGTTGGCGAAACCGCCCATGGCTTCGTCTCGAGAATTATCGAATATTTCGGTTATGAGATGATGCAAACCGTCCGGTCCTGTCGTGCCGATATACATTCCAGGCCTTTTGCGTACAGGTTCGAGACCCTCGAGTACGGTAATAGCGCTAGCATCGTATGAATTGGTTGATTTATTGTCTGTTTTTTCTTTTGCCATAATAAAAATAGAGCTTTATCCCGCCATATTTGTGACTACATTATAGCAGATTCCGACCGGTAATTCAACGCAAATATTATGCCGAGATCCGACCTTGCAAACAGCTATCGTATCTGCCAATTCTTCTCTTTTAGGGCTGAATATATAGCCTCCGTCGCACGGTTGACCTCATCGTCAGTCAAAGTCCTATCACTGGCCTGGAATATGATGCGAAATGCGTATGAAGTCATTGCATCTTTCTTGAAGATATCGAATAGTGCGTGCTTTGCGACGAGCGACAAGGTATTTGATTTTTTCAACCCGCTCTCTATCACCTGCCAGACATTTTCTGCAGTCACATTCTCGGGAACAAATACGGCAACGTCTCGGCCGATAAACGGGTATTGAGAAAAAGGTACGTAGCGCTTGTCTTCCGGCAGAACGGCAAAATCTAGATCTGAAACAGCGCCGACCTCATGTATTTTGTTCACCACATTGTCAAAATCGATTTCAGCCAGCATCGTCATTGGATCGACCTTTTTGTATGTGATATCACCGGCTCCTATGGGAAAGTCCTTCGATAATCTATCGATGATAATCTTCACTTCACTCTCGGCATTTATACCTTTGCGCTTTTTGACTATCGTAATACCTATAGCGAGTGAAGTCTTTTCGCCGGTCGATGGAAACACTTTACCGATTTCAAATATTTTTATCATGTCCAGACCCAGCAATTCCGCGTTCCGGGCATTCGTGACGAGTATTCCCGACATTTCCGGAATAATACTTTCTCTCAACGCCGACTTATCACTCGCCAAAGGGTATTCGATGACAAAGGATCCTTTCGGTACCAAAGAATACAGAAGTGTTTCGTTGTAACCGAGCGAATTCAAGATATTTTTGAACTTTTCGGAAAGATAAAAGGTTTTGTCGACCGGTGTCTTTTGCCGAAGCGCCGCCGGTTCCATACCGGATATGATATCGTAGCCATAAAGACGCGCGACCTCGTCGACAACGTCTTCCGGAATATTCATATCCAGACGGTCGATCGGAGGCGTAACCAAAAATTCATGATCTCGCTCAACGATGTCGCAACCGACCCTTTCGAGCAGATCACGCGCCGTGTTTCTGTCTATATTTTCTCCGATCCTCTCGTTTATAAACGCAAGGTGCACCGAAATGTTTCTTGTCCTTGTCTCTTTGTATTTTTGATCGGTAATATTACTGATCTTGGCATCAGGACACATATCGACGATAAGCTGTGTTATCCTGTCCATGGCTTCACCGGCAAGCTCCGGAATTATCTCGTTCTCGAACCTCTTTGACGAATCGTTGCGTATGCCCATGCGCGTCGAAGTCCGACGAATAGAAACCGGATCAAAATTGGCTGATTCTATGATTATATTTTTCGTCCCGGAATTGATCTCGGCTTTACGACCCCCCTTGACACCCGCCAACGCTATCGCGCCACCATCGTCGGCTATTACCAAATTGCTCTGGTCTAGGGTGATTTTCCTCTCTTTCTCAGTCGCCTTGCCGTCGACCATGACAGTCTCGGGCAGAAGTTCCATCTCTTCGCCATTTCCGGCTAAACGAACGTAAATGTTTTGAGATGTTCTATCCGCGTCGAATGCGTGCAGTGGCTGGCCGATATCAAACATCACATAATTGGTAGCATCGACAATATTATTTATCGAGCGCGATCCGATCGCTTCTAGTCTCTCTTTCAACCATCGTGGCGCTTCGCCTATTTGTACGCCGGAAATACGTCTCGCGACGTAACGCCTGCACAATCGATAATCATCTATACTGACATTCACCGTTGTCGGATCGGTTATTTTGATACTCGAACTTTTCTCGTCCTTCATGACCAATCCCGTAATTGCACGAATCTCTCTGGCTATTCCCCTGTGACATAGGGCGTAATGCGCACGATCCGGCAATACTTTGATATCAAATACGGTATCGTCACCGACCTTTTCGACCGATTCTACTTCAAACGCATGATTGCCGATCAATTCCGAAAGCGCTTCCGGCTCCGGCAATTTCGCATCAAAATAACTCTGTAACCATTTATAGGATGTTTTCATCTTATTAAATCGCTTGACAATATATTTGTATAATATACAATAGTGTTACTTTTGGCATTCGCCACGGCCCCCGAAAGGGGGAATTATTTTTGGTAAGAACAGACTCTCAAACCCACTTCTAACCCTATTCAGATTAACGGAGTCAATTTTGCCGATCTTATTTGACATCCTTTTTGTATCGAATACACGCATCTGCGCCAATACTACCGTATATTGCTTGTCGTTATACTGAACGGGAACATACCACGACCCAGTTCTGATTTGTGAAGTTGTGGGGATTCCTAGAAACATTTGCCGGGACAATTTTCTAAACACCAAAACCGGTCTTGAAAATAACTGGCTTTTCCCGCTTATTTCTCTTCCTACGTTCTCACCGATACTACACCACCATACCTCACCCTCGTTGAATAGCGGGGATTCGTGAATCGATAAATCGAGTTTCTCTTTTAGGACAATCCATTCGGGGAATCTTTTATTTTTTGTAATGGTGATGCTTGTCATAACGTTCTAAAATTGACTGATCAATCGCAAATCTCCCGAATACAAATGTCTGATATCGTCGATGCCGTATCGAAGCATTACAAGTCGGTCGATACCTCCGCCAAATGCAAAGCCCTGCCACTTGTCCGGATCCAGACCCGACGAACGGATCACATGCGGATGTACCAAACCGGCTCCGAATAATTCCAACCATTTGCCATTACCCTTCTTATCTTGCCACCAGACAATGACTTCGACACCCGGTTCGACGAAACCGAAATACGATGGACGAAATCGGATCTTGGCTTCGGGACCGAGAAATTCCTTGAAAAAATATTCGAGTGTCCACTTGAGTTCCGCGATCGACACTTTGTCGTTGATATACAAACCCTCGATCTGGTAAAACTGCGCCTCATGAGTCACGTCCGTCGCCTCATTGCGGTACACTTTGCCCGGTACGATTATCTTGAACGGTTTCGGATCGTCCTTGATAGACTCCATGAACCGGACTTGTACCGAAGAGGTGTGCGTGCGCAAAACCAATCTCTGATTATCAATACTTTTTCGTTGTGTCATCCTCGCAAGCCCCTCGTAGCGAAGCGAAGTGGGGCGCAGGCGAGGATCCAGGTCTCCCCGAACAACGTTATCCTTTGCACGCTTGACCCAAAATGTGTCTTGCATATCTCTAGCCGGATGATCCGGTGGAACATTGAGGGCGTCGAAGTTATAAAATTCATTTTCTAATTCCGGTCCTTGAGCGACAGAAAAGCCGATCTTATCGAATATCATCGCGATTTCGCGTATAACCGAAGTTATCGGATGCAGATGTCCTTTTTTTTCTTCATCATTCATTGCATAAATATAGCAAAACAGCGCGGTGTTTGCACTGTTTTACCACAACGCGAATCAATTCTGGAAATTGCTATTTTATCGGATGATCTTTCCAATATTGCGCCGCCATGTCGTTGACCTGATTTTGGATGTCATTGACGAATTTTGGCACAAAAAGCAAGTGTCGACCGAATATATCTCTTTTTGCGACAGCCACTGCCACAGTCGGCGATGTACTGGAATTGGAATTGCCCGAAGCGCATGTGACTTTGTATGTGGCATATACCGGAAAACCGCCATATGTATCTTTGTTATATGGGCCGACATTTATATTTTCCAGATCAGTCACACTTGCATTGGTACAATTGTCGTATCGGTCCGACAGGAAGACGCGCAACTGATCGGTTATTTCATTTGGGTTCGGCTTACTGTTGAACGTAAATCCTTTCGTAAAGTACATTGCCGCGACAATAACGGCGACAACTACGACTATCCACAATACTGCCCCACCTCTGTTGTTTGAATTCATAAAACTGTATTAGTTATACTAATGTCCTTATTATACCAGAGAAATATCGACACGTAAGTCCGGAATGAGGACGTCAATATTTGGAGCCACCTCCCAGGCTTGAACTGGGGACCTTCGCTTTACAAAAGCGTTGCTCTACCAACTGAGCTAAGGTGGCGAACTAGTTACTGGTTACTGGTAATGGTAGCAAGGATACTGTAACAGAAAAGGCGTGATGTGGGAAGCGATGAGACAATGATAAGTAATAGATCAATTCTCACTTATCCTGCGCAGATAAAACGAGGCACCATGCCTTCTTATGTCTGCGCGGCCCCGAACCGCATCTATCAACCTTTTACCATGCGGATTTTGCAATGCCCTGTGCTTCAACTCAACATATACCTTGCGGATACGCAACAGGACATGATACGCGATCCATTGAAGGAGAGCGACAAAAGTCTTGCGGTTGATGTATGAGATCATCCTTTGTATTTTCGCGTGTATTGCCGTAAATATATGATCCGTACCGCGACCCATCCTAGAGACAATCGACACGCGACCTGTTTTGACTTCCAATGCCTTGAGATAAAGCATCAATGCCATTGACAGGATCGAAGCGTAAAATATGGATATATAGGTATACATTTTAATTACCCAAAACCTTGAAGCGCGTAAAGCGCGCAACCGCGATCTTCTCCCCAAATTTCTGAACAGCTCCGTCCACCAACGCCTGTATCTTCATATCCGGGTTCTTGATAAACGGCTGATCGAGCAATACCATGTCGGCAAAATACGCATTGAGTTTGCCTTCCAGGATTTTGGCCTTCATCGCCTCCGGTTTGCCCTTGACTTCCGCCTCAAAAGCCGCGGCGGCGGTCTTTTTGTCTTCCTCGGTTATATCATTCTTGGACAAAAACTTTGGATTGGAAGCAGCCACGTGCATGGCGATTTCTCGCGCCATTGTCTTGAACTCCTCATTGTTGGCGACGAAGTCGGTTTCGCAATTGACTTCAACCATGGCACCGACACTGCCATTGGCATGTATGTATGCCTGAATGGTTCCGGAGCCGAACTTGCGATCACCCTTTTTGGCGGATATTTCACCGCTCTTCTTGCGCAAAAGTACCAGCGCCTTTTCCATACTGCCACCGGCTTCTTCGAGCGCTTTTTTGCATTGCATGACCGATACGCCGGTCTGGTCGCGGAGCTCTTTGATCTGTTCTGTTGTAATCATATTTGATTGTTTTTGGTTATTGGATATTTTGTTTTTAATTGTCTGATCGCCTTCGAGCCCCTTGAGGAGTGGCAACTCCGATTGAACCGGATATTTGCCGTTTGCTCTTTTTATTCGCAACAAAACGAATGGGCTTATCATGCATAGATATTGTATCAAAAACGGTCAATCCTGCCTATTTGGCCGAGAAAGCGTTTGCAAGCTCACCAAGGAAATAGGAAATGCTCGATTTCGTAGCATCGTTGCCGACAATCGGATATTTGACCTTGGATATATCGCAGTCGGAATTGGCAAGAGCGACGACAGGAATACCGATATTGTCCGCCTCTCGAATAGCGATATCTTCGTATTTCGGGTCGATAACAACCAGAGCGTCCGGCAATTTCTTCATCGGTACAATGCCGAGAAACATTTTTTCGAGTTTGGCAATCTCCTTGTCGAGCAACATGCGTTCGCGCTTGGTGTACTTGGCCAATTCACCCTTCTCTTTGTCACTAACCAGACTTTCATAGCGTTCAATGCGCTTCCTGATATTCCCAAAATTGGTCAGACTGCCACCGATCCAACGTCCGTCGACGTAAGGCATGTTTAGATTCTGGGCTGTTGTCTTGACCGCCTGACATGCTTCTTTCTTGCCACCGACGATCAGAACCGTCTTGCCTTCTTTACCAAGCTTATTCATGAATTCCTTGGCCTTGCCGAGCAATTCATCGGTCTTCTCGAGATCGAATATATCGGTGCGATTTTTGGTGCCAAAAATGTATTTGGCAACCGTAGGATGGCGCCTCGATCGGCCAAGGCCAAAATGCGATCCGGCGGAAAACATCGCATCTATGGCTGTTTTTGCTTCATTTTTCATATTTCACAAGGTTACCAAGATATTGAGAAGAAGTCAACGACATTAACGATCCTTGGACGGGTCGAACCGGATCAACACAGACAAATTGACATTTGACTACTTTCTTCTTTTTCCTATCGCCAATGATTCGCCCATCGCGCAATATTTGCATTTCCCCTCGCACAACCTCTTGCCGATGAATTTCATGCCGAGAATCTCCGAAGCCATAGCGACGATCTGCTTTTTTAACGCCTCAACATCGCCCTCTTTTATCTCGAATATCTCATTCTTGTATTTACCCGATTCATTGGGCTCGATAAAGTCAATTTCGCCGTTTTGCATATACGACTCCGGGCGATCGAGTGAGAGGATATATTTGTAAAATACCAATTGCCTCCAATAGTTACCGTCGGAATTCTTGGTCTTACCCATTATTTCATTCTTGGACTTTGGCTTTCCGGTCTTGTAATCGATGACCGAGATATTCGTTTCGTCCAGGAATACCATGCGATCGAGTTTGCCGGTGAGTTGCAATAATGTCCGATCAGAATCGCCGTTCGCGTCAGGTATTTCCATGGCAATGCCCCGTATCGCATACTCCGTGACAAAGTTGCGCGTCCAAGACCCTTTGTACGCGTCATAATACCCGCCCAGGGCACGACGACCCTTCTCTATCGTCTCGGCAAGCTCATCGTGGGCAAACGCTTCCAGCGACATATTGTGGCGCAACACATCCAACAATTGCTTTTTTGTCATTTCTCTGCCATCACGATAAGTGTCAAAAAATGTCTTGAGTGTTGCGTGGATCGCCGTGCCGTACATCTGGTGTTTATCTTTGGCTTCGGGAATACGTATCAGATTTGTGAAAAAGTATTTCCAAGGACATGATATGTAATTGTTGATATGCGTCACAGATAGAGGTTGTGCGAGGAAAGCCGTTCTGACGAATTCCCGATCCAAAACGGACGTATCGTCACGAAACTCTTCGTCTTCACCGCCGAGATATATCGAGATCAATGATTCCGTGTCACGGCGTATCTGCTTTACCTCGATGAGATCGCGTCTGATTTCTTCGATGAATTGGCTCGGTACCATATCGCTCTCTCCGTCACCGAGCGCATAACTTATACACACCCGCTCGCGGGCTCTTGTCATCGCGACATAGAACAGCCGGCGTTCGTCTTCGATACGTCCCACATTGCGCATGTGTTCGATCGATGGTATGTGGAAATAATTGCGTCCACTGCGATTACCCCAGATGCCATCATTGGCGTGTACGATATACACACTGTCAAATTCTAGACCTTTGGCCCTGTGTGCGGTCATCATCCTGACACCACGATTGTCATGTGAGGCGCGTTTAGTCGATATGCCATGTTCACCTGCGATATCGATATGCTCGATGAAATTGCGCAGATAATAAGTATGCCGCGTTTTCGAAAGTCCTTCGGCATAATCGATGAAAGTTCTCATATCGTGGAGGCGTTCCGCCGACATATCACCTTCAATGATCATTTTTATTATTTCCGCTTCCTCTATGATCTTGTGCAGAAATTGCAGGAAAGGCATCGTCTGAGCTTCAGTATTCCACTTGCTTATCCGTGCATACGAATCACGGAGTTTCGGAAAGTTTTTTAATACTTTGTATATGGGCGCACCTTCTCGTCTCGCCCGTTTGGATGCCTCGGCGACTTCACCCGGATCGTTACCGAATACAGGCAAAAACATCGCCAAAGCCAATTCATCATCGGTAGACGGATTGTTTATGGATCGCAACAGTGTTACAAGTCCGACAATGTCACTTTCACCGAGAATATCGTGATCCGATTCGATATGGTATTCGACACCTCGATCCTTGAATGCCCTGGATATGGGCTCAGCATGCTTATTGTCGCGATACAGTACAGCGATCCCTTGCGGATCTTTACCATTTGCGATTTCATCGGCGATACTGTCGGCTATATGGCCGATTTCCGTATCGCGATCTTCACATACATCTATGGATATGGGCATAGATCCTATCTGCAATGAGCGTAACGGCTTCGCATCGTGACCAGGAATGGTCGGATTGTTTACAATTATACTGTGCGAGGCGTCGAGTATGCCCTGATGCGAGCGGTAATTATGCTCCAAGTCTATGACGGTTGCGGTTTTGTATTTATCCTTGAAATACATAAAGTTGTCAAGCGATGCGCCTTGGAAACGATATATGGCTTGTTTATCATCGCCGACAATAAAAAGATTTGGTGATTCGTGGAAATCAGATAACAATTCGAGAATGCGATTCTGCGCGGCGTTGGCGTCCTGATGCTCATCGGCCAAAATATACTGATATTCTTCCTGCAGCATCAGTTTGAAGTCATCATACCCGCGCATGGCTCGAATGATTTCGAGCAACATGTCGTCGAAATCATAAAATCTGCCTTCGGCCATGGCCCGTTCATAATATGCGTAGACCATCGCCAATTCCGTGTTTTTTTCGTATTGCTTTGTCTGTTTCTCGTGAGACGCTTTGATCGAGCGGTTGGCGGCATCATCTATCGCGCCGGGCGATACAATACTGTCCGCAAACTCTTCGGGTGATATATTCTCACGTTTGAGATTCTGTATTTCTTTCAGGATCGGCCGCACATAATAACCGCGATCTCCGTACGGCCTAAGAAGTTTTATCTTCTTGGATTTCAAAGCTTGCTCTACGATACGCGTCTGATCTATCTCATTTATGATCGTGGAGCCGATAATTCTAGGAAAATAATCCGGATATTTCTCGATGATTCTGGCGGCGAAACCGTGGAATGTATGAATGTTTACGCGATAGGCGGCGGCACCGATAATCTCGGTCAACTTGCGCCGCATATTGTGCGCGCCTGATTCTGTAAACGTCAGAGCCAAGATGGCGTCCGGTGGTGTATCAGTCTTCTGTAAAATGTTTGCGATGCGCAAAGTAAGCACGGTCGTCTTGCCCGTGCCCGGACCGGCAATAACGACAACCGGACCCTCGATAGTATCAACGGCGCACCTTTGGGCGTCATTCAATGAATCATATGAAGTCCGAAAAGTATTTGTGGTGTCTTGACTTTGTCTTTTCATATCATATAATTCTATTGCACACAGTGCATCTCGCGACCGACATTGGTCGCATGTCCCCCCTGTCGCAAAGCAGGGGGAAGTGCTTTATAGAGGAGGCTATTTACTTGTGTTATAACATCTCGGATTTTTTGATCGCTTAGTCTCCCATTGTATTCTGTCAATCTGATCTTGGAAACTGACCTTATTTGTTGAATCACAATCGATCCGCCAGATATGCCTTTGTTGTCGATGATATCGTTTTCTGAAAATGAAATCCTGTATGGTCTCTCTTTTAGATTTGAAGAGATTGGAATAAGTGTCACCATGTTTGATTCATCGATATATGGATCACACCCCTGAAATATCATAACAGGTCTGTTCTTGTCTATTTCTGAGCCAATGTTTGTACCCAAACGAGCATGGTATATATCTCCCATTCTTACCTGTGGCAAGCCGTGTTTCTCGCTATTTAATTGATAATAGGCTTGAGACAGTTCAATTTGGACATATAGCCAAGATACAATCCTCTTTATTTTATCAATGAGTTCTGTATTTCGGTCATGGGTATTTATTGACTGGTCATTGGACATGTTTCGATTTTCTCACTAACACTCGAAAAATCAATAGAGACACGAGCGCGAAACCGTGCTCTATCAAAAATAGATCTAATCAATTGAGATTAATAATTGCGCAGGCGATTGGCTTTGTCATGAATGCGTATTCGTTCATGCGCCTTGGCTTCGATCTGGCGTATGCGTTCGCGGGTGACTCCGAATTCGCGACCGACTTCTTCGAGAGTATGCGTGATACCGTCCAAAAGACCATGGCGCATCTCCAGTATTTTCCTTTCTTTTTCCGTCAGGTCATTCAGGATCATATTTACCTGATCGCGCAAAATGCGTCGCGACGATTCTTGCTCAGGCGAAGGTATTTTGTCGTCCGCGATGAAATCTTGAAGCGTTGATTTGCCGTCATCATCGTCGCCGACCGGATTTTCGAGCGATACCACGTCCTGCTCGATCTTTTCGATCTGATATATCTTGTCGACGTCTATACCCATTTCGGTAGCGATCTCATCCGGCAATGGTTCGCGGCCCAATTCCTGCATGAGACGGCGAACGACTTGTTTGTATTTTGCGATCGTCTCTACCATATGGACCGGCACACGGATCGTGCGCGATTGGTCGGCGAGAGCGCGGGTTATGGCTTGGCGTATCCACCACGTGGCATATGTCGAGAATTTGTAACCTTTGGTCCAGTCAAACTTGTCGACGGCGCGGAAAAGGCCAAGGTTGCCTTCCTGGATAAGGTCGAGCAAGGTGAGATCCGGGCTTCGACCGACGTATTTTTTGGCGATCGATACAACGAGACGGAGGTTTGCTTTTGCGAGAAGGCCTTTGGCCTCTTCATCACCCGCTTCGATGCGCCTCGCCAATTCCTTTTCTTCGGAAGCGTTGATCAGCGGATATTGTCCGATCTCTTTCAGATACATCTGTATCGAATCGTAAGCCGTATCCGAAGAACGCCCGAGGTGGAAACTTTGTTTCTTCTCTTTTTCCTTGAGGTCTTCAACTTCGAGCAGGCCACCACCTTCGAGGACATCTACACCGGCGGTTGTAAATTTGCTATACAGATCGTCGAGGCCGACGATATCGTTTTCGATATTCGGAAATTCCTTGAGGATTTCATCATACGTGACGAAGCCTCGATCGCGACCTTTGGCGATGAGCTTATCG
>JAMDBV010000003.1:14741-16427 GCA_023487965.1 Patescibacteria group bacterium | reverse complement strand
GACCTTCGCGCGCGGCCTGCGCGCCATTCTGCGCCAGGACCCGGACGTGATCATGGTCGGCGAGATCCGCGACCTGGAGACCGCCGAGATCGCCGTGCAGGCGAGTCTTACCGGTCACTTGGTATTTTCGACATTGCACACCAATACGGCGGCCGGAGCGATACCTCGTCTTATCGATATGGGTGTCGACCCATACCTTATCGCGCCGACGCTCATATTGTCTGTGGGACAACGTTTGGTCGGAATGTTGGTCGGCGGGGAAGCGGTCAAGGTTGAAGGGAGTATGAAAGCGATGATCGATCGTCAATTCGAGGATCTGCCCGATCAGTATCGTTCGGAAGTGCCGTTTGCTGATACGGTCTATCGCATCAAGCCGACTCCGGAATGTCCGAAGGGTACTCGCGGGCGCATGGCAGTATTTGAAATGTTCGCCATGGACAAGGATATTGAACAGGTCATATTGAAGTCCCCGACAGAATTGGAGATTTCCAGAATGTTGCGTCAAAAAGGTATGCTGACCATGAAGGAAGATGCGCTTATAAAAGCGTTTCAGAAGAAGATTCCGATCGAAGAAGTCAATAAAACTCTAGACGTCAATATCTGTGCGAAAATCTCATACGGAAAAATATAAGAAGAGCCCGTCACGCATGGTGCGACGGGCTGTGAAAGGGAATGGCGTTTTACCGCCGAAAGCGTCGGAACGCCGCGAATGCGGCGAGACCGATGGCGAACAGGCCTGCATAGGTCGCCGGTTCGGGGACCGGAATTGTCGGATCGTACCCGACCCATCCGGAACCGTTTCCGTAAGGGCCGATGCCTTGAACGTGGGCGACCCACTGGTAGGGGCCTGGGTCAGTGAGAAGCGCGATGTCCCCTTGGGGCGGCCAGACCATGGTCATGGGGTAACCGAGGTTGTAACCGACCGCGTCCGACCTGTCGAACCGGTGGATTCCGCCGCCGGAGTTCGCCGTAGCGAATTCGAGCCCAAACGGGAAGTCCAGCCCATTCGGGGCGTGGTGGTAATTCCACGACCACGTTGGGGCATCGAACGTCCCCGTCTCATTGGCCAGCGTAGCCACCGGATGTGGCACCTGAAAATTTTCGTAGTAGAACTCACTGACGAATTCACTACCGACAAGGTTCAGTTGGATCTGAATCTGTGTCGTACCGACGTAGGCGCTGACCGTGCCTGCTGGCATTTCGCCGGATAGGAGGACATTAGCCTCATGGAACAGTACCTGCCCCAGTGCCGCGTAATTTCCGATGAGTCCTGCCACCATCGCCGAAACGACCACCTTGATTGCTCTCATTTTTCTCACTCCTAGTTTTCAACCTTCCCTTGACCGTCATCGGATCCGCCATGGATCCGCGTATAGGTCACCGATGTGAAATAATACACGAGATGGATTATTTGTCAAGGGACATTGGTAATGTGCCCATATATGGCGGTTTTCTCTTGGAGTGAAGGGGATGAGCATATTATTTCAAATTCAAATCCGTAATGATTTTGTTCGCCAATTCAATTTCAGTAATGTCGCTTTTAAAAATAGGTAGATTGTGTCTTTTGGCTGATTCACATATTACATGTTGATATAGTCTAACAGTATCAAAATTAGCATTATTCGAATGACTATTTTTTGTTTTATTTGGGTTAGCAAACCTATTAAAGTGTCATGCAACCTAGAA
>JAMDBV010000003.1:0-14731 GCA_023487965.1 Patescibacteria group bacterium | reverse complement strand
CACAAGTATATCATATTATTGATGTATTTGCGGGGCTGGTTAATAAAGTGCTCTGTATAGTCTAGTAATTCTAATGCAATATAATTTATTTTATCCAATGGAAGATATTCGGGTAATAGCTGAACACCATCAATAACATATGACTCTCCTGTGCAAAAGGCATTATAAATCACAGTACGTAAAATATTACATACGAGTTCAGATTCCCTGTGTAATTTTTTTATTAACTCATCCTCAGTCTTATAGTCATTATAATTACCCCAGTCTTTCACCACAGGATTTTCAGGTGACATATATTTTATAGTTTTAGAAATTGAACCCAGACCAATTCTTTGATATATGGTTAATTTATTTGCCAGGTGATGGGCAAGTGTAGTTTTTCCAACACCGTATGTACCTGATATAACTATTATTCTAGGTTGCATGACACTTTTTCTTTAGGCGCCGAATTAATAAAGTCCGTTTTATAGTTTGTCTCATCGGAAAAATGTTTCGAAAAATTTTCCAAAGGTATAGCTTCGGAAACATAGTGACCGATTTCAAGCAGTGCAATATCTAGATCCTGTGCTTGAACAATTGATCCATGTTTAATTTCGCCAGATATAAATAAATCACAATCGAGTTGATTAAGGATCTCTTTTTTACAGCCTGATCCAGATGCGAAGAGAATATTAGAATATTTCTTTTCTAGGTCATAATTAAACATCTTTATCGATATGGGTTTAAGATTCTTAAGACGATTTAACATTTCGTTAATTGTATACTGTCCTAGGATCCTATAGACTCCGCCTTCGATCTCTTCGCTATCCAAAAGAAACTTCTCACTTACAAAATCTACATCTAGTATCTTACAGACTTGATAATGTATACCTACTGGTGAAAAGTTAATCGGTAAATGACATTTATATATGGATAACCTGCTTTTATCCAAAAGTCTTTTTATTTCCATATGATTTTTAGTCTCTAAATCCAGTTCGTTAGATGAATGAAAACACAGAAGAATGTCTGCCTCATTTTTAATAGCTTCCTTGACATTACTAATCGATAAGTCTAGTGCAAATGAAACATTCTCAACATTCTCTGTTTTTTTATTTGTATAAACAAAACCTCTCCATTCAAATGAAGCGTTATCATTTTCAATGGTTTTCCTTAGATCTAGTTCGAATTTTTTTAATTGTTTCCTCATGATAATATTTTTTTATTGATAGACGCTATCCTTTTTCTGATAATAGGCAATTTATTTGTTCTCTGTCTCTGATAATATGGTTGCTCATATGGATAAACTCTTTTTTGAACATCAAAAAGAATTCCCGTTGGATTATTCTCTTCCAGAAAATTACCTACTACTGAATACAACCCCATTTGGTAAAAAGCGCGCTGTCTTTTAGTGTTAAAACCAGAAAAACCTAGCGACCCAGTCTTTTCATATCCATCCAAAACGCTATTATATTCTTCACCACTTCGTTCCAATTCCTTTTCAATCAATGAATCACAATCGGGTATAAGTCTCCTAATAGTAGATAACCTTTGCGTTGTAAAAGATTGAAGGTACTCTAAATTACGATTCCACATACCCTTGTCATTTTCATTGGTATGTTTGAAGTCTATATCCGCCAGAAAGACGTCGTACTCAAAATTTATATCATTGCCAGAAAAAATAGTTTTGATTTGACCATATATATCATCAAAACTTGAATATTGTTTTGACTTATCTTTCAAGGTATCGTCAGAATCTATAGCGTTACTTGCAATCGAGAAAGCTTTTATTGGAATCCTCTTTTTTAAATATATGGCGAGTACACTTGCCATCCCTTTAATTAGATCTATTTCTGCAGTTTCGAAGGTGTGGCCAAAAGATCTAAATAATTGATCTGTTAATTTAGCCATTGTCAGAATATCTGCGAATTCAACCGCATTATTACCATCAATTCCAAGGCATTGGGTATAGATTTTCTTAAGGAACAACTTTCTATGCTTCCGTTCGACTCTAGATGCTTCTCCAGATTCAACATACGTCTTGTAAAGATTAAAGTCGAAAGGAATTTGTTTATTTAACTCCTGTCCCTGATTTAATGCTCTATAGTTTTCCATATTGCTCATTTACAAAATTCTCAAATATTTTCTTCGCCTCACTATCTCGAATCTGTTTTGCAGGTGATTTGCATGTATATGATGAGATTTCATTGATATTGCCACTCATCCCCCTATCTTTAGCAATTTTTAAAGAACGGATTATTTCTGTCATAACGCCAGCACTATTGGGGCTGTCTTCTACGCTCAATTTCAAATCTAGTTCAAATGGCACTCCACCAAACTGAGTCCCTTTTACGTTTATATAACACACCTTATTATCCTTAAGGTGAGGAATGTAATCGCTTGGGCCAATTCTAACACCGATCTTTTTGTTATCTAAAATTGAAGTGACCGCATTGGTTTTCGAGATTCTTTTAGAGACAATCCTGTTTTCATCCTTCATATTTAGAAAATCAGTATTACCACCTATGTTTAACTGATAGGTATTATCAATCTTATGACCACGATCTTCAATTAGTCTGGTTACCATTCTGTGTACTATAGTCGCTCCAACTTGAGACTTGATATCATCTCCTGCACAAGGAATTCCTTTTTCTATAAATTTTTCAACCCACTGAGTATCCGAACAAATGAATTCTGGTATGGCGTTAACGAAAGCGACACCAGCATCAAGGCATGCTTGGGCATAGAAACGAGCAGCTTCAGCGCTCCCGACAGGCAGATAACATATACAGATGTCAGCGCTGGATCTTTTTAGCTCGCTTACGATATCAACAGAAATCATTTTCGAATCAACCTGAAAAAAATCTCTCATGTGATTAGCTACACCGTCTAGAACGTTACCCATCTTAACTATGACTTTTTTGTTCGGCACTTCGGAAAATTTCTTTGTACAATTTGGTTCTGCAAAAATAGCTTCCGATATATCTCTACCAATCTTCCTATAGTCAACATCAATGGCGAGAACGATCTCTATATCAGACACTTTGTAGGGGCCTATGTCTCTATACATGAGACCGTCAGCGTCTGGGTTTTGAGTGTAATATTCAATACCCTGTACGAGCGAGCTGGCGCAGTTTCCGACACCAATTATCGCGATTTTTATTTTCGACATTACCCAACATAATACAACATTTCCAAATAAAATAAATGTCTTTACTGAAATATGCCCTTATTTTATGTCATTCTCCTCTTGCCTCAATGTTTGCTCGGCAATATTCTTCTTGGCATATATATTCATGAGTGAAAAGACGATCAGACTGCCCGCCAGGATCGCTATGGCATTCAAGGCAAAAAGCGAAAGGGAATCGCGTACAATGTACCATTGCATGGTGGTCAATCCGATGCCTACCGCTGAGATCGGTGGAATGATAGTTACCGCTATCGCTATGCCCGGAAGTGTTTCATTTAGCTCCGGCTTGGTTATGGTAAAGGCTGCGGCGAAGCCGGCGATGAAGGCGACTACGCCATAAGCGAGCGATGGCGAAGTCAGGGACATTATTTGGTTCGCCGTCTCATTCTGGTACATGAATAATGTGATAAGGACGGAGACGACGATGCCCATCACCGCGGCTTTTAGGATAGATGAGAGAGAACGGGTGATGAGTTTTGTGTCTGAAATGCTAAAACCGAGCGAGAAGCTCAAAAATGCGTAGAGTATCGGGGAAATGAGCATACTGCCGATGACGATCGCTATGTTGCCGAGAAGGAGGCCGATCGTAGCCATGGCTACGGCCAGAATGATAAGCAGATAAAAATCGTGCGTAGGGGAACTGTGTGTGATGAGTTTTTTGACGACTTCCGACTTCTCTTTGTTTGTGATCGTGTTGAATAGTGTGAGTGGCATGAATTGTCTGATTTTGTGATTAATATCGCTTGTATTGTTATGGTAACGTAGGGTCGAAGAATAGGCAATAGAATCACGTTTCGTCAGAATATTTAGATGTAATATATGATCATTTTTTATTATCGTACGGATAGTAAAAGAATCGCTGAGCCCGCCTTCGCATGTCACGGCGGATTTCGTCACGCCGTAGCCACGCTTCAACGTGGCGAAGGTGATGTGTACCCAAAAAAGTAGACACTTTAGAAACACCGAACCCCGGTTTCTTTAGAAAGAAGATGATTCCTGTATTCGACCGGGGTCATCTTGTTTCTGGTCCACTGTCTTCTTTCGTAATTGTAGTATCGCATATATTCGTCGACCTTCAAACTCAACTCCCCGAATGTCTCACATGATTCATAATCAAGCTCGTCTTTCATATGTCCCCAGAACGATTCAATAGGTGCGTTGTCTAGGCATTTACCTTTCTCTGACATTGATTGGATCATCCCCATTTCTTTAACAATTTCGATATATGAAGGACTTGTGTACTGGAAACCTTGGTCTGAATGGATTAAGGCATTTTCGTGTGATTCTTGTGGCATTCGCCTAATGGTTTCGGTCACGAGGGACATATCAATATACAGGGATACATTCCATGCCACTACTTCACCGCTTGCAACGTCTTTAATGGCTGAAATATACGCAAAACCTTGGAGGAAACGTATGTAAGTAATGTCCGTGCAGAACGCTTTGAAAGGAATGATCTGATTGAATTCTCTTTGGAGAAGATTAGGACATATTCTGTTCTCCATCGTCTTCTTTTTTGCGTCCCTGTAGGGATTCCTTCTTCTCACCTTGGCAATCAGGCTGTACTTCCTCATGATCCGTTGTATCTTCTTGTGATTCATGGCTGGTAGGGCCATTTTAATGCTTCTCCAGCCGAATTTACCTTTACTACCGTCAAAGACCTTCTTGATCGTGAGATAGTCAGCGTAATCTTTGTCGGGCTCATCCGCATGTTGTAACCATTTGTAGTAACCGCACCTTGATACCTGCGCTAAATCGCAGAGAATGCTCACGTCATTATTCAACTCTCTGATGATTTTGAATTTCTCGCACGGCCTGAGTTTCGCTCCGCTCTTTTGGCCCGGAGCTTGGCTAAAAAATCGTTTTCAGCCTCGAGGTATTTAACCTGGAGTTCTAGACGCTTCAGTCTGTCCTTGTCCACGCTCACAGGCTCTTTCTTGTTTGGCTTGCCCATATCATATTGCACTCCTCCCAACCGAGAAAGTCCTTCAATTCCGTACTTCTTCACGATACGGCGCCAGTCTTTGAGGGTCGAACTGAAGTAATCCTTCTTCCATTTTGTAATGTCAAAACCGACCTGTTTCCAGATTTCTCTTGCCGTAACACCCTGCGCGTGCAATTCAAGAGCACGCTTTTTGAACTCACTTGTGTAGTTAATCGTTCTTTCCGTACAACTGAACACACATGGATTCTTTCTCAATTTGGCGAGATCATCGCCAGAAAATATTGTTCTCATGTTCTTTTGTTAATTGTTTCTAATCTTAACAAAAGAAGACGTGTACCGTGTCTACTAAACAGGGTACGGATCAAAGGCGGAGAGGAAGGGATTCGAACCCTTGATACCCTTTCGGATATACGTCCTTTCCAGGGACGCCCATTCAACCGCTCTGGCACCTCTCCAATAGGTCTTAGATTAACAGAAATTGTTTGAATGTGCTATAGATTCGTACAAAATGACAAACGATAAGTGTGTATAACTATCATTGTTGAGAAAATATTTTGAGTTAAAATCATATAAACGACTGGAGGAAGCAGTTATGGACAAACAACAATCGATTGTAGATGGACAAAATCCAATCGAGCCTCTGGTAATTCAGTTCTACAGGGGCTATGAAGCTGAAGTCGGGGGTGCTGTTAATCGTTACTTTGCGTGGTTGGCAGGCCTCAGATCGGATGACTTTGGCTCGCTATTGCACTACAGCATCCACCATGGTGGATTCGCAGATTATAGGAAAAGGTTCAAGCAGAACCATCCGAATCTCGACCTTGCCTGGATGACTACTTAATCAGTTCGAAATACGGCGACCCTTCAAGGGCCGCCTTCAACTTATTATTGGATCGTTTATGCGAAATATCACCACGCGCCGATGATGGCGCCACCGGCGAGCATATTGATAAAGACGATGAATGAGTCGATCAGCGTAAGTTTGAGCGAGCGATTTTCCCAGATGAGCCCATAGGCATAGGTCGTCGCTATGAAACCAAGCCATGTCAATAATCCTATGAATGCGCCTTCAGGGCCCGAAAATGCGTCCATGGAATGAATAATGAAAGCTAGGACGATAAATATGATAAGTGTCAATATGAGCTGGATGAGATATAGAACAAATACATTCTTGACCCTATTGTCATTCCCATTGCCATTTGAATCGCCATTATTGCCATTACCACCGTTGCCATTGCCATTGCCATAATTGATATGATTGAGCGTCAGCCATTCTCGACCAAAGAGGATCGGTGAATACCACAAAGCACTGATGCCGAACGATAATACCGTAGCGATCAATATGGGCCAAAAGTTTATGGAATACATGTTATTGTATTAACCTATTATGCTATGATACTAGCATATAAGCGGTATTATTTCATTCATGGCCTGGCCAATCATCATTATTATTTTCGGTGTATTCGCTCTCTTCTACAACTCCGGTTGGACGACCGATTTCTCATTGAATATACAATTCCTGTGGCCGATGTTTGTCATTCTGGTCGGCCTAATTATCGCACTAAAGAGAAGAGATGAATAATTCCAATTCCGCCAAGGTTATATCGGCGATTATCGGTCTGATCGTATTTATTTATATTGCCCAGAATGTTATAACATCTGAAAACGTTCCGGCATTCGGGACTTATATGGCATCATCAACAGAACAACTTGCCAGAATTATTTCACCGTACAATACAGACATGTCCAATAAGCCGGTTATTTTTGTCGATGAACAGGATAGTCGTGTTTTACCGATGAATGATTATGCCACAACAAGTATCGCCCTGAATGGTAACAGCATAATCGTACAAATCTCGAACAATCCATCGAAAAGGGAATTGGGTTTGAGTTATCGCGTATCCTTACCGGAAGGGGCCGGAATGCTTTTCATATTTCCACAGCCCGGCAGGTACGGATTCTGGATGAAAGATATGAAGTTCCCGATCGATATGGTCTGGATTCGTCCCGATCGGACGGTGACCGGCATTACGGAGAATGTTGCGCCCGATACATACCCAGAAATGTTCTATCCACCTGATCAAAATACTCAGTTTGTCCTAGAATTGAATGCCGGCGATGCCAAAAAATACGGTATTGAGGCGGGAACCGTATTGAAAATGTAGGTTTCTCGTGCATTACTGCAAAATCATGCACTTCGCCCCTGCGAGACTTGCATCCTATAAATTCCAAGATTTTTTTGACGTTCAACCGTGTCCGAGACGTCAAAAAATCTAGGAATTTATGGATGCTTCGAACAATTCTCGGTTCGAAGTGCATGATTTTGCAGTAATGCACGCTCAAATAATATAGATTTCCAGACTCGGTTCGAAATGTTGCATTTTTGTCTGAAATCAAAATATAACTTTTTCACTACAACAGATTGCGATGATTTTCATTGAAATAATACCAATAACCTGCAAGCTTCTGGGATAGGCACATTGCACGCCATGACTAATCGTGTTCAAAAGCGTTATCCACATTTTTTTCATTGGACGTGCGGAGTAAAATGTAAAAACCAGTAAGAATTAATCATTAACAATTAAGCATAAGCGGCGCAACGCCTGCAACGCAATGCCAAAAAAGAAAAACAAAAAATCCGCTTCGGGGCAAGCGGCCAAGGCACCTTCCATCCCCACGATTATAAAGAGAGACGGCCGGATCGTACCTTTCGATATGGCCAAAATCCAAAACGCCATCCTAAAAGGCATGGTTTCCGTCAATGAAGGATCGCCTGAGGAGGCCGAAATGGTCGCAAATCAGGTTTTCGCCGAATTGACGCGCATAAAACGCAAATTCAAGAACTTCGTACCAACGGTAGAAGGGGTTCAGGACATTGTCGAAGCCGAGCTTATGCGTTCCGACTATGTCAAAGCGGCAAAACACTATGTTATTTACCGTGAAGAACGTGCCAAGTTGCGCGCCGAGGGTATGGAAGTGCCGGAACATGTTCGTAAACTGGCCGCGGAATCGAAAAAGTATTTCCGCAATGCTTTGGGAGAGTTTGTATACTACCGCACATATTCCCGCTGGATAGAAGGTGAGCAGAGAAGAGAGACCTGGACCGAAACAGTCGATAGATACATGGGCTTTATGAAGAATGGTTTGGGCGATAAGCTCAAGGACAAAGAATACGATGAGATTCGTCAATACATTCTGGAACAAAAGTCGATACCATCGATGCGTCTTATGCAATTTTCCGGTGTTGCCGCAAGTAGCACGAATGTTGCCGCATACAATTGTTCCTATATAGCACCGGAATCATTCCAGGACATGTCGGAGATCATATATATCAGCATGTGCGGAACAGGCGTTGGATATTCGGCGGAGAGCGCCAATGTTCAGAAATTCCCACAGATCCAATTGCAAAGTGGTGAAAAAGCGCCAACGCATGTTGTGGCTGATAGTCGTGAAGGTTGGGCAACAGCATTTTCGGTCGGCGCTTCAGCTTGGGCGGCCGGCAAGGATATCGATTTTGATTTCTCACAAGTGAGACCGCTTGGTACGAGACTAAAGACCATGGGCGGTAAGGCTTCCGGTCCGGCTCCGTTGCAACGTCTGCTCGAATTCACCAAACAGGTCATACTCAATCGTCAGGGCAGGCGTCTCCGCAATATCGACATTCATGACATTATCTGCATGATGGCCGAATGTATAGTATCCGGTGGTGTGCGACGCAGTGCCCTTATCTCACTCTCCGATCTCGATGATCAGGAGATACGCGATGCCAAGAGTGGCGCATTCTATATGACACATCCGCATCGATCCTTGGCGAACAATTCCGCGGTTTATGTCAATAAGCCGACGAATGAGGAATTCCTCAAGGAATGGATGGCGCTTATCGAAAGTCATTCAGGTGAAAGAGGTATATTTAACCGCGGTTCATTGGCAAAGACATTGCCGGAAAGGCGCATCAAAGTCCTCAAGGAATACAAAGGTTATTTTGACGCAAGCGGCCAGCATATAACGGGCCTTATCGGTACCAATCCTTGCGGGGAAATAATCCTGCAATCAAAGCAATTTTGCAATCTTTCCGAAATCGTCGCTAGGGCAGATGATACCGAGGCTAGTTTGCTCAAGAAAATGCGTATAGCGACTATTTTGGGCACATTTCAGTCGACACTGACGAATTTCCCATACCTTTCCAAACAATGGAAAGAGCATTGTGAGGCAGAGAGATTGCTCGGTGTATCCATAACCGGTCAGTGGGATTGTCCCGCTGTACGCAAACCGGAAGTTATGAAAAAGCTCAAAGCCGAAGCGCTCAAGGTCAATAGGGAATTCGCCAAGCGATTTGGTATTAATGAATCAACCGCCGTCACCTGTGTCAAACCTTCTGGCAATGGTTCTCAGACATTTGACTGTTCATCCGGAATGCATCCGCGACATGCCAAATATTACATCCGTCGCGTTCGTATCGCCTCGACTGATTCTTTGTTCAAAATGCTAAAGGATCAGGGTGTGCCTTATTTCCCGGAAGTTGGACAGACTATAGAAAATGCAACCACATATGTTCTAGAATTTCCTGTCATGGCCCCGAAGGGCACGACTGTTTTCAAAAATGACATGACGGCTATAGAACAGCTCGAATACTGGAAAATGGTAAAGGTCAATTATACGGAACACAATCCCTCGGTCACTATATCTGTCGGTGATGATGAATGGATAGGGGTGGCCAATTGGGTATATGACAATTGGGACATTATCGGCGGTCTATCATTCCTGCCTAGAGAGAAACACGTGTACAAGCTCGCTCCTTATGAAGCGATAGATGAAAAGACGTACAAGGAGATGCTAAAGCGCTTCGAACATATCGATTATTCAAAGATTTTGACTTACGAAAAGCACGATGAAACCGAAGTCAAAAAAGAATTGGCGTGTGTTTCGGGAGTGTGCGAAGTGGTGTAAAAGTATCGAACAATGTCGCATGAGGAATATCTAACAATCAAGAATGAGCCGGAACATCTGGCTCTGCGTAACAAACTGCAGATTGAGCTTGCAGTGATACTGTACGTTGATAAGGATTTGGCGCGGGAAAAGATGTTGAATGAATGGATACCGAAATATTCAAAGAGATTTAGGGAAATATTTGATAAGACGATCAGGGCAAATCCTCATTTATTGAGAGATATAGAAGACCCGGCAACGCATGACACCATTGTAAAGGGATTATCAGATGAGCTATATGAAACAAGTCGTTTGGATTTGGAAGCCTGAAAAGCTCAATCGGTATCCCTGATTGTCGAGGCGGGATAAATTGCGAATAGGGTGATGACGCCGATAATGGCGAAGAGATATGCATTGGTCGTAAATAGAAGACCAATCATCGTTACAATAGGCGCGATAAATGTCGAAAGCGGGCGAGTGATCCTGAATACGCCAAGCGCCGCCGAATCGCGCGGCGAGACCGTTTTGAAGAAATATGTCTCCATCATGATTTCCGAAGCCGCGGCACCTATTCTGGTGATGAATAATGCTAATGCCCAGATCGCTACACTCGCTACCGTGATGAATGAAAGGAATATGGTCGAAATACCCATAATGACAAAACCGATAGTCATGATCTCCTTTTCGCCATATTTCTTGTCGGCCAGAATGCCGAGCGGATACTGTATAAGCAAAAACGGCAAAAGCATGACCGTAATGATTACGCCGATTTCCTCCCAATTGAAACCTATCACTTTGTTGAGATATATCGGACAATATATCGTCATCCATGCGTAGAAGACTTGGAGTATGATATTGGCGACGAATAGTCGCACCCAATTGCGATTGTGACTTATGTGTTTGGTTAATTGCCAAGGCGAAAGATGGGTATAATTGGGATCCTTGAAACGCGGAAAATTGCGATAAATCAGGTATAGCAAAGGAAAGAGCATCGTAAGCGAAGCGAAATACGTATTGCGGAAATCACCACTATTGCTTATCAACATACTGCCGATAAGCGGAGCGACGATCCATGCCGCATTGAGAGTCGCCGTATATAGTCCGCGCACCGTACCGACTTTGGCGCCATCCGTATAAACTTCAAGGAAAATATCAAGGGTCAATCCGATAAATGAAATAACGGCATTTTGCAGGATGAAGAGCACTTCAAGGGTCAGTGCAGATTGAGATTTTACCAGGCCGTAGAATAAAGCAATCTGCAGGACGACCAGCCAAAGAGCGGTCGTATAATTGCCCAATTTCCGTATGATGGCCGGAGCGACCAGATATGTAAGGATCGAAAGCGCCGAACTGGCCATATAGATGTATCCCACGGTTGTTTCGTCGGAGAAAAGACTAAGGAAGCTCGAATTGGAATACATCGGTATGACGAGGTGCAGGGCATATATAAAGCCGATGACTGCGATCGTATACACTGTATGACTCTTTGGCAAAGTTGCGACTTTGATAGTGCTCATTTGTTTTTCTTTCAAGAAATTATACCGCAAAAGTTGGAATTGCGATATAATGCCAATGTATTATAATCGATAAAAACATGTCATACGAATTTTCAAACTTCAAAAAGGAATGCGCCAATGTCGAAGAATGGCTAAGAAAGGAATTTCAGCAGATCAGGACCGGAATGGCTTCGCCGGCTATTTTGGATGCTGTGACCGTTGAAGCTTATGGAACACCGATGTCTCTCAAAGAAGTCGCCAGCGTCAACATTGAAGGCGCTCGTACTTTGCGCATTGTCGCTTGGGACAAGGGACAACTCAAAGCGATAGAGAAATCGCTTATTGCCGCAAACCTCGGTCTGTCGGTAGTGGTTGATGATGTCGGTATCAGAGTGAATTTTCCGGAATTGACCGCCGAACGTCGCAAAGAGATAGCCAAAACCGCAAAAGAAAAACTCGAAGACGCGCGCAAGCAGGTCCGTTCGTCGCGAGAAGAAATCATCAAGGATATTCAGAACAAAGAACGTGACGGTGATATTGGGAAAGACGATGCGTTTAGAGCCAAGAATGATTTGCAAAAGCTTGTCGATGAAGCCAATAAGCGGCTCGATGAATTATTCGCGAAAAAAGAAAAAGAGATCGTCGGCTAAATGATAACGGCACTTATATTTATAATTGTTCTCGCGGCACTCATATTCGTACACGAATTGGGGCATTTTCTGTTCGCCAAGGCGTGTGGTATTCGAGTGGATGCATTTGCTATCGGATTTGGGCCGAAAATCGTCGCCAAGAAATGGGGTGAAACCACTTATGCCATAAACGCCATACCATTTGGCGGATATGTGAAGATATACGGCGAAAATCCCGATGAGGAATCGATTTCCGGACCGCATAATAAACGCAGTCTTGTAAACAAATCACGTCTCGAGCAGATTGCAGTCCTTTTTGGCGGGGTGTTGTTCAATTTCCTCTTTGCGTGGTTTCTGTTTGTCATCTTGTTCTCATCGGGCATAACGGTGGCGGTCGACGGTTTTTCGCAATATTCTGACCATTTTAGCGATCGACGTATCATGATTGTTGACGTGACAAAAGGTTCGCCTGCCGAGCAGGCGGGCATCAAGGTTGGTGATATTATTGGCAATATCGATTCCAATGCCGTCGATCCGACTGCCAATGGTGAAAATATCATTTCCGCATTTCAAAATCGTATAAATGAAAGCGCCGGCAACAGTGTTGACGTGAATATCATTCGGGACGGTAAGGAAATGAATCTTCCCATTGTAGCCAAGCGGGGACTGGTGAGTGACAGATATGCGATCGGAGTCGCCATGCAAGACGCCGCCGACATACATTTACCGTTATCGAGTGCGGTGTACGAGGGCGGTTATTATACGCTTCACATGATGAAACAGATCGTGCTGGATCTTTACGATTTCTTCGCGAAAATATTCCGCGGCGCGCCCGATCTCTCCGGCATTTCCGGGCCGGTCGGCATTGCCGGCATCGTGGGTACGGCCGCCGAAATGGGATTCCTCAATCTTCTCATGATCACGGCAATAATCTCCATTGATCTGGGTATTATCAATCTGGTGCCGTTTCCGGCACTTGACGGTGGCAGAATACTGTTTGTCGTCATAGAGGCGATCATTCGCAAACCGATACCTCATCGTTTCGCCAACATAGTAAATGCAGTCGGATTTTCTATCCTCATCGCTCTCATGGTCCTTGTGACATTCCACGATATCTGGAAATTGTTATTTTGATTGACGAAGTCCGACCTCGGCGTGATCACCACGGGAACTCTCTGCCGTTGAACCAGAATTTTCCTGATACAGGTCGAGAGATCGCAAAGTTGTATATATTTTCGGCGGCTTCTTCCGGCAATGTAGGAGCTTCATCACCGCCCATATCTGTGCGCACCCAACCGGGATGAACTGCGGAAACAGTGAGGTCCTGCTTATCTTTATCGAATCGCGCGGCGAGCGTGCGCGCGTACATATTCAAGGCACATTTCGATATTTTGTACGCGGGATAATGATACGGCGAATGCGAATCCGATATGTGATCCATTTCCTGCAAAGAACCCGCCTGTGAAGAAATAAATACGATATGACTTTTTTCATTCATGGCCGGAATGATTTGCTCGGTGAAATCGGCGGTGCCGATCAGATTTACCTCGAGAGTCTGGCGCAGTTTATCTATATTCAGAACAGTCTCTTCATCGTCAGCGTTTCCGCCGGCGTTATTTACCAGAATGTCAATTTTTTTATCGAGCGATTTGACCAGATTGGCGCATCGAGATATGGATTGCGGATCAGACAATTCCAGGCCTAGAATAGTAATACCGGTTTTGTCGATATCATACTTACCGTCACGAGTTGTGCCGATGATGTCATAACCTTCGCCTATGAATTTCGTCGCCAAAGCGCGACCGATGCCTTTTGATATGCCGGTAATGATGACGGTTTTCATAAATCTATTGTAGCATATCGAATCATTCATACCTCAAAGCTTCAATTGGATTGAGTCTGGAGGCGCGTCTTGCCGGATAATAACCGAAAACGATGCCTATGCCGGCGGAAACGCCGAAAGCGAGCAATACCGATGAAATGGAAACAGACGTCTGCAAGATGCCGAGTTTGGTCACCGTATAGGAAGCGGCCCAACCGAGCGTCACGCCGATCATACCACCGATAACGGTCAGCGCCGTCGCTTCGGACAGGAATTGGATATTGATATCGCGCCGTGTCGCGCCGATTGCCTTGCGCAAGCCGATCTCTTTGGTGCGCTCCGTCACGGTCGTGAGCATCATATTCATGATGCCGATACCGCCAACGATGAGTGATATGCCGGCTACCGCCGCAAGGAGTGCCGTGAATGTGCTGGTAACGCTCGATGCCGCCGAAACGATACTGGCCTGATTGAGAACATTGAAGTCGGCCATATTCGGATCGCTGATATGGTGGCGGTCGAGGAGTATGGTCGTTACATCATTCTGGACCTGACTCATATCGTTCGCGGAGGATGCGGAAATGCCGATATTTGTGAGATACGAAGAATCGCCAAGCAAAAATCTCTGCGCGCTGGCGAGAGGCACAAATATAACATCGTCCTGATTGTTGAAACCCCCACTTGTGCCTTTTGACATGGTAACGCCGATGACCGTGAATTGCATGCCTTTGATACGTATTGTCTGTC
>JAMDBV010000037.1:1345-3194 GCA_023487965.1 Patescibacteria group bacterium | reverse complement strand
GTCGGTATGATGAGCAGAATAATTCAGCTCGTGTCCGCGATTTGTCACGGCGATATCGAGCGGATTCTTTTCGGCATCGGGCGAAGCGGCCATGGCGAATGACCATATATCCTGCGCGGAATAATTCTGGTTCATGGTAATCATCTCATGGACGGTGATGCGATTCTCGGTCAATGTGCCGGTTTTGTCCGAGAGAAGCAGATTGACGTTGGCGAGGTCTTCGAGTGAAGAAAGTCGGCGCACGATGACAGCATGTCCCGCCAGCTTGGTCACACCGACACTGATGATGAGCGTCATAACGGTCGGCAACGCAACCGGTATACCGGCTATAAGCATGGAGACGGCGAGAGTGGCGATCTTTATGAACGGTTCGTGAGCGGCGGCGAGGACGATCGACAATACGATCATAAGTGTAACACTGATGATGGAGAGGAATTTCGATACCGAAATAATATCCTTCTCGAGCGCACTGCGACGACGATTACCTTCGACGAGAGTCATGGTTGTGCCAAAATAAGTCTTCGCTCCGGTCGCTATGACTTTGCCTTTGGCGCTGCCTGTCGTCATGAATGCGCCGGAATAGCTCTTGTCACCTACGACTTTGTCCTTTGGCAAAGATTCGCCGGTGATCGCCGCTTCGTTTATGGAAACATTCTTGGCTTCGACTATTTCTATGTCCGCAGGGACAAGGTCTCCAACGACTAGAGAGACAATATCACCGGGAACAATATCGGCGGACGGTATGTCGCGCCATACGCCGTCGCGCAAGACGCGCGCCGACACCGCCAATCTTTTCTTGAGCATTTCGAGAGCATTGTCGGCTTTGGATTCATGCCATACACTGACACCGATATTGGTCGCAAATAATACCGCGATAATGCCGGCATCCGCACTCTCTCCGGCAAACAACGACAATAGTCCGGCGGCTACGAACATTGCGGACATCGGCGAAATAAGTTTTTTTGCGATCCGGGTCAGTGCTGATTTTTTCTTCTCAGGTATGGCATTGGGACCGTAGCGCAAAAGAAGTGCTTTGGCTTCATTATCAGTCAGTCCTTGAATGTTCGACATGGTCTTATTGTAGCAAACGATGTGCATATATAATACACACACTTGTCATGTATGTTACAATCAATTCATGGATAAGAAAATATTTATCATCTCATCTATAATCGTCGCCTTATTCGTCGGTTACTTCATAGGCAAGCCTAGCAAAGTAGCCGATACCGGCTCCGCAATCGTCATAAAAGGCGCAAAGAGTACGCCCATAGATATAGTGTCTCTGCGCCAGAATGCGACATCGTCACCGGTCGTCGCGATAGAGTATCCGCAATTCCCCAGGCTCCCGAGCGCGCTCAATGAAACGATCGCAAAGGCCGTGCAAGACAATCTCTCAGATTTCCGATCTTCAGTCGCCGAGAATGAATCAGCGCGCGCGGCGACTAGTGACTCATATGCCGCCCTACCGCCGAACGCCTATTCATTCATGGTCACATGGCAGGAAGCGGAGATAAATGACAGTTATGTCAGTCTTATCATTCGTTTCGACCAGTACTCCGGCGGCACCAATGAGAATTCTACGCTGATGACGGTGAATTATGATGTCAAGAATGATAAGTTGCTCAATATTACCGACATCGTCTCAGGCAATGATGCGCTAAGGGAGATATCGACGATTTCGCGAGAACAACTTTCCAACACTCTAGGCATCGCATCCGATGGAAACGTCTCGACTGACATGCTCGACGCCGGCACTGAGCCGACTCTCGATAATTTCAGCAGCTTCACATTTACCGACAATATCATCACGATATATTTCCCGAAATACGCCGTCGCGCCCGGCGCCTAC
>JAMDBV010000037.1:0-1295 GCA_023487965.1 Patescibacteria group bacterium | reverse complement strand
GAAATAGCGCAGTCTAATGGATGAGGCTTTTCACGCACGAAGTATATCACTCAGACTTCTCTACGCAATTGCCTTTTTAGCTCCTCAACAGAGTGTGCAACCGGTAATTTGCCACTTTTATATTCTTTTTCTCCTTTCCGGATAGATGCCTTCAAATATCTTGTAGGTCGATATTCAGTAGAAAACCTGATCTCCTTGTCTCGAACAAATTGCCTCAAAAAACTATTTATAAGAGTTCCGAGGGAAATACCGATCTCCGCGGCCAATTCCTGGGCGGACACTTTCAAAGTCTTGTCTGTCTTAACAGAAATAAGAGTTTTCGTATTTGTCATATTCATATACCGAAGTATATACTATGGTATATTACTGTCAAGTGGTATTTCACCTCCTCCTCGCCCTAAATGCATTCCCTATCGGTATAAAATCGGTAAGAAAATTGTATGTTGCCGCGCCGGCAGGACCGAGAATGCCCACGGCAACAAGCGCCAAGCCGGCGAGATTGGTAATACCCCAGATCCAGAAATTGCCCCACATAACATTCATGACTTTCTTCGACATGCCGACCACTTCCGGTACACGATCGAGATGATCTTTCATGATCGTAATATCAGACGCCTCAATCGCCGCATCGGCTCCGATACCGCCCATCGCTATCGAGACATCGGCGAGAGCTAGTGAAGCCGCATCGTTGACACCGTCACCGATATAGCCGACTATGCCCTTTTTCGGATCATGCTTCGCACGACTATTGCCGGCATTGGAATGTTCGATCTCAAACTTTCTTATAAATTCTACTTTGCCTTCTGGCGTCATATTGGCGTGAAAATGTCGAATGCCCAATTCATGCGCCACCGCCGCGGCAGTGCGCTCATTGTCTCCGGTTAACATATGCCATTCGCGAATGCCGTATTGTTTGGTCTCGGCGATAATATCCTTGACTCTCGGCCTCAATTCGTCTCGGTACGACATGACACCGACCACCGTACCGTTCACCGCCAAGCATACGATACCGTTCCCAATATCCTTTTGTTCGACGATCGCTTTGCGTACTTCATCGGATATATGACAATGATTATTTTCCATGAATGATAAGCGGCCCATCAGCATCTTTTCACCATCATGCAGGAATGAAATGCCCTGTCCGGCGATTTCTTCCAATTCATCCGGCACATGCGGTTTCAGACCTTTCTCCTTGGCGTATTCCATAATAGCTTTCGACACCGCATGGTTGGATTCCGAAGATCCTGTAATGTATCGCTTTGTAATATCTCCGACATCATAAGTCGAAAACGCCT
>JAMDBV010000007.1 GCA_023487965.1 Patescibacteria group bacterium | reverse complement strand
GACTTGAACCCGCAACCTCCGCCGTGAATGACCAGTTACTAGTTCCCAGTTCACTAGTAACTAGCTTGAGCCAATGATCGGGATTGAACCGATGACCTTCCCCTTACCATGGGGATGCTCTACCAGCTGAGCTACATTGGCGATGTAATATTTTTTTAATGTTCGCTACCAAAACAGCTAAATTGGCGCACAACAAGGAACTAATGCATAGTAGCGGAAAATTGAGTTACTTTCAACTTTTCCTGCTCTTCAAATATTCCAATACTCGCCTATACTCTTCATCATGTGGCACCAGTTCCTCACCTTTACCATTTACCCAATCCTCGAAGGTATCGATGTCCAGGAATTTTGCATCCGACACTTCTTTGTGATCTATATGAATGTCATTCTCGGTAATATCCGCTTCGACTAGGAATATTTCATCTATCTCATGATTTATATAAGTTCCACCATTCAGGATATCGTTCTGATTGCGAGTAAAGAGCGACTGCAATTGATCTTGCGATATCTTCAATCCGATTTCCTCATAAACTTCCCTTACAGCGGCTTCTCTGTTCGTCTGTCCAGTTGAAACGTGGCCAGAGGAAGACACATCCCACAAATTCGGATATGCGACCATAGAAGGTGAACGCCTCTGAACAAGTATTTGCCCGCTCTTGTTTACGAGCCAGACATGAACCGCTCTATGCAGTATGCCCTTCGCATGAGCGTCGTGACGGGAGACCGTCTCGCCAGTCTTATTACCATTCTCGTCAATAACGTCAAAATATTCCATTTTGCGCAGCCGACGGGACTTGAACCCGCAACCTCCGCCGTGACAGGGCGGCGCTCTAACCAAGTTGAGCTACGGCTGCATTTGAATAAACCTTTCAAATATTACTCTCTTTCTCAACAGAAACAATCCGTTCTCTATCGAAAGAACAGGGTAATTATACATGAAATCGTATAATTTCAAAGAGCTTTTTACACTGTAGACCAATCGGTAGTAATTCCCGTCACCCTTATATACCCTTGAACCAAAAATGAGATACAACCGTAACCTTCTACGTAACTCATGCAAAAATCCGCGGGAACATGATGTAAACACCACATGAATAGTTGAGGAGTTATGTGGCCTTTCCTTGTGTGCTAATCCTGACTGAAAGATGCTCTTGACGGACAAATAGCCTCGTACAAAATCTCTAAAATATTGAGCCGGCACTGCTGGGACTGTTATATTTCCCGTCTTAGCAACCGAAAATCCAAGTTCTTTAAGGTCATTGCAGATTTCTTTGCTGCCGATCTGTAGTCGGTATAACTGTTTCTTATTTTCCTTACCAATTCTGACACCAATCTTATGAGTCGATTGTATAATTCGTTTCATGTTCTCTAGAAGATTCAGATCTGCAATTTCAACACTAAAGAAATACGATCCGCGGTTATTCTTGGTTATATACCCGTCCGCCGCGAAGAAACCCAAGACATACGCCATGTCCGGATTCCAGGTTTTAAAGAAATCCTTATTTACGTATTTATGAATTGGCATCTATTTGTGCCGGCGGCAGGACTTGCACCTGCGACCTAGGGCTTATGAGTCCCTCGCTCTAACTACCTGAGCTACACCGGCAAATACGAACATGCGCAAAAACGCGTCAATTCATCATAATTGAATTTGTGCACTTGCGCAACATCTGTCTTTATGACACAATACCAAAGTCATATTTTTCGCGCATTTCGCGGGGTAGAGCAACGGTAGCTCGTCAGGCTCATAACCTGAAGATTGCCGGTTCGATTCCGGCCCCCGCAACAAGATCAGACGGAGAAGACAGGAATGTCTCTCCTAGCTTGAATACAGGCGACAAAATAGCGGTGCCAAACTTTTCGGCTGTTTTTTGGTACATGATCCCCTTCGGTAGCACCACTTTCTGAAGGCGTTGCTGTCGTTGCGGCTTTGCCGTAAGCCATTCGTCCGCTATGTTACCGATAAGTTTCATGGCTCGCGTTATTGCCGTATCCATGTCGTAGCCATCATCCTGGGCTTGCGTAGGCCTGTTCAGAGCGGCTATTTGTCCGTCAAGAGCATCTTTCATCTCTTTGTATTCTTCCTTTGAAACCTCTCTACTGATCCTCATGTCCATCAGCTCTTTCCGGCGGGCTTCAAACCTCATCAGCTCGCGCTGGTGGTGTTCTTTTTCCTGCACCGTGGCTATATGTCGCTCTTTATAGCAATCAATGACTGTCATTCTGAACAGCTCAACGAATTCAGGTGACGGAGACAACTTCTGTAAAAGTCCGTAAAACTTTTCTTCCAAGTCGCCTTTCGATATGGAGTGGCCGCGATGGACACATTGTTTGTTATGGCAATGATAGGACGGATATTTGATGCCGTGCCTGCCTGTATGCCATGAAGCCGTGAGAAATCTGCCGCATTCGCATTGAACAAGTCTGCGGAGCGGAAAGTCTGGATTATTGGACAGTCTCGGCGCGGTAGCATTATTCGACATGCCTTTTTTGACGGCTTGTATCTTGTCGTATTCCTCCCGCGAAATCATCGGCGTATGTTGACCCTTATATTCATCACCGCTCCACGGATCGACGAGAATACCGGCGTAGAATTTGTCTTTGAGAATCACATCCCATAACTGCTTGCGTATGGGCTTCCCCGTCCGTGTCTTCAAGCCCCATGACGCGCTCTCTTTGGCTAACGCGGTGATATTGTGATTGCCTTTCATGTATAGGCGCAATCCTTTCTGTATGAGATAGAATCTCTCCTCATCGGGAATATCAGGCATGAGTTTGCGGCGGTCTTTGATCCTCTTTGAATTGGTGTAGCCGATGGGCGGCGACCAGCACCAGATACCCTCCCGCAATCTCGCCTGCATCCCACCGGTGCATCTCTGTTTCCTTACTTCATTTTCAAATTCTGCATAGCCCGCGAGGAATGTTTCCATGAGCTTGCCTATATGATCTTGCGTTATCGGCTCGGTTACGGACTGTAGCGCGATGCCATGTTGCGTCAGCTTGGCGCGCACCGCGAAATGGTCAGTGGTGTTTCTGGCGAAGCGGTCAATCTTCCACACTATGAAAGAGGATATCTCGCCGCTATGCTTGCGGCAGAATTCGAGAGCCTTGATGAATTCGGTGCGCGTGGCCGCCGTAGCCGATTCGCCTTTTTCTATGAACACCTGCACAACCTCGATGCCGTTCTTCTCGGCGTATTCTCGGCAGGCACGCTCTTGACTATCTAGGCTCGTGCCCTGCGTCTGGTCGGCAGAGCTCACGCGAACATAAATGATTCCTTTTTTCATAATAGTTTTTGAATTACAGAAAGCGGGTAACAGTAGATGCCTCAAGTTGCAACACAAGAAGCTCTGCTACCCGCTTTCTATATTCAATAAAAATAGACATCGTGACTCCTTGTGTTGCGTGTTTATTATAGCATTTCGTCACATTTTTTTCACGGCTTTAGGTGGATAATTATTGACACCATTTTTGGCTCCGTCATCCAATGTTTCCAAGGTAATTTCCGCAAGCTCCCGAAGTGCATCACGAATACCAGATACCTCGTCGTCAGAGAGGCGCTTCGCGGTTTGGCCAAGTATTCGTCTGCATTCTGATAAGGAAATCATTGGGGTAAGGAGCTATTAGTACTATGTACTATATGAGTCCTCTATTCCTTATCGTTCAGAGTTATTAGATTGGTCGGAACAATATAGTAATTGCTAGTTAAGGTAGTAGAACATAATAGTGAACTATATGGTTCTAGTACTATATAGACTCTCTAATAACTCAGAACGATAAGGCGCGCTAACGCGCGCGATGCTTTTGAGCCGAGAAGGACGAGAGGATCTTGGCCTCCAAGGCTTGCCATAACGGCTTTGCCAAAAAGAACATGGGGTTGTATTTCCCGACCACCGGATCATGGTATGCCGGAGGCGCGACCCATATGATGTTACCGTCTTCATCGGTAAACCCCGTGCTAAATTTCCCTTCAGTCAAAATCTTAAATCCACTGACCCTAAGACCGTCTGTATCTGGATTCATGTACATGATTGATGCTGTCCCTACGAGTTTTCCGCGTGGCGTTTTGAATGCCCTGACTTCAACTGTGAAATCGTCGTTTTTCATTTTTTATTCGAATTAGTTATACGGAAGGCATTGTCCGCTGATTTAATCCTTCTGAGAGCAATTTCGTTAGCGATTTATGTCTTCCTCAATCTATTTATAATTTTTTGATAATTCATACATGTGTCTCAAAAGCCTGCCTTTATCTCTAACCTCATAATCATCTTTATCGACAAGCCTTCTAAACCAATATTGAATCGTCCTCTTGCTGAATCTCTGTGACGTTACCGCCCTGCCAAAACAGATAAACGAACTTAGGTCGCTATCTTTTTTGCGTAAAGCTTTGAAGCGCCGTTCTAAAGATCTCATTGGATTTTTGGGTTATGTTAGTAATTAAAAATCTGTCACCGACCCACTTGGTTTCGAGGCAAATCGACACCTAGTGAGTCCGTGACAGACTTCTATGTTTTGCCTCGAAATTATGTCGTTTGGTTCTGTAATCTCACAAAAGACGAAAAGACTAGCGTTTTTGCGCTAGTCGATATTGAGGGCTATAAAATTTAAAAGCCGGAGCAACAAACGACCACGCAAAAAAGCGCAATCATTTGTTATTCCGGCCTCTCAATGCTGTCTTACGACAGTCTCCGAAGGACTACTTACGACAAGTTACAAGCGAACAATAAGTTAAATTATAATCAGTCAAAGATATCTTTATATAGTGAGGTGCCTAACAACAATTCCCTATTCTCTATGACTTTAGAAAGACGGTTGCCGAGTCTTCTTTGGCTACCTTTGCCTTTCACATAGAGGTGGGTCTTTTTGTAAGATCGTGGTTACTCTAGTTATATATGATACACGATCGACTAGAATAATCAATAGATAAGCAGTGGATTTCCCGCGGGAAATTTTAGTGCTATAGTTACAGCACAATTGAATATGGCCTAAACCGCTTTGTAGCGGCATGGCACAGTAGTCCAGACACGGATAAAAAACCCATCGTAAGGGTTGCCGTGTCTGGCCACATCGGGAAACCGGTGCGGAGGGCGAAAGTCCTCACCTTGCGGTGGGCTTTTTGCATAATCATGAACATACTACTCGGCATACTATTAGCGTCAGTCTATATTGTTTTCCCAATCGTTGTTTTTTGGCTGTTCTTATCTAAAAAAGGAAGTGTGTTCTTGAACAAGATGGTGCATAAAATATTTCCTCAGAGCTTTCTTATTAGCACAAAATCTTTTATCAATCGGTGGACTAGAATTTTAGAGACTCTATTAAAAACAACTCTTGGAATTGTAATGATATGTGCAGTTATTTACGCAATTATCATTGGATTCAGAGGGATTGATTTAGGCTTTCTACACTCTGAGATATCACTATATCCTGAATATAATGGTAAGGCCTTGCCTCGAATGGATTTCAAAGTAAACGCTAATACTCAAACTGTTATAGAGTCAACAGACGGCACGTTAACGCGCCTCCAAAACTGCGTGGTTGTGGATAGAAAAAATTGGCACTGCGATCAAGGATGGTCAGGGACGGGGTTCACAAATGGAACGTATTTTGGATCGGAATATAGTAGTGATACAAAGTTCATTTCAAAATTTCAATGGAATCTTTTACCAAAATACTTAAACAAGTCTAACATATGAAAAATCGTATCATTTTTCTCACGGCCGTATTGATATCGTTTATATTGCCTCAAATGGCATTTGCCTCTTGGTGGAATCCGGTTTCATGGAGTATATGGAGTAGATTATTCGATACAATTCCATCCGAAAAAACTTCTGCGTCACAGGCTAGCCAACAAAATTCTCAAGCAAATCAAGGAGCCGTTATGATACAACAGCGGCAGGCAGTGTATGTTCCCATCGACTATAGAAATAATAAATCTACGAATAGTAAAATCATCAAACCTGTATCTTTATCCCCTTACATAAACCCTATAAATAATACTTACACTATCCCGAGTCATAATAGGGCTGTAGATACCATAGATAACGATGCTGGAAACAGTACTACGTTCGGTAGCAATGGAACAACATATATAAATATGGGTGCTACTACATTCGGTAGCGATGGAACGACTTACAACCATATGGGTAATACTTCTTTTGGTAGCGATGGAACGACATACATCCGTATGGGAAATACAACCTTCGGTAGCAATGGAACAACATACATACATATGGGCGGTACTTCTTTCGGTAGTGATGGAACAACGTATATTACCCCTTGAATTTAAGGGGATTTTATAAATAATATTATTCATATATGTCGTAATAGGAAAAGGTTTGAGCATACGTCCACATGAAAAAATCAATTTTAATACTTGCTTGTCTCGTTTCAATTTTTATAGCAGATAAAACCGCGCTGGCCACTTCTGGTGCATGTTCGTATCATGGCGGCGTGGACTGCTCGGCCGGAGCCGCGCTTGATGGCAACGCCATCTGTATTGATGGCACCGAAAGCTCGGTGAGCTATTATGCCATGAATGAGTGCGTCGCCAGTGCTAATATATGTAGCCCAGGATACGGCGCTCAATTTCTGGTGAATTATACAAGTCAAGATGATGCTACTCGTGAGCTGGTACGATCAATCGTTCAACAGGCAATCACAACTGAAAAGCAGACCTTGGGAGATGACCAGAATGTTGCTAATGCCAATCAAGATTATGCAAATGCCGTCGCTTCTGGATGTCAGCTCGGCTTGACACAGCTTGAACAACAAAGGCAAGCGGCAATTCATGCTGGAATCGCAAGAGCCGCACAAGCAGGTTATTTTGATACTAGTCCCGACACGACATCACTAACAAGTGCTATAAATCGTCAATACGACCAACAGGAGCTTGACTTGAGACAGTCTTGCAATCCTACTGCCGCTAATATGGTATCGAACGATCCGAAAGTGCAGAGCGACATGATGTGTCTGAATAATCTCACCAAGCTAAATTACAACCTTAATAACCTAGAGCAAGGAATCCAGCAACAGCTCGAAAAGGCCAAGCAAATGCAGTCTATGGTAGATTACTGCCATAGACAGGGTGAAATCTATGCTACCTCTTCCAACCAATGTACCTGTCCGGCTGGATATCACATCTATGTGGTGCCTGGGGTCAATAGCAGTTCGTGCGTATCCGACACCCCGATAACCTCGTCAGCACCATTACCCGTTGTAGCTCCACAAAATCCAGTTAGCATAAAGACTCCAATTGTATCTGCGCCAGTAAAGCCGCGCGTAAAAATTGTACCCACAGCAACCTCGACACAGGCGACTACAACACCCAAGGATACAATTGTAGCAACCTCAACCATCGTCTCATCCTCTACTCTCATTGTTCAGCCTGCCACCAGCACGGCGAGTAGAACAGTGGGATATGTCATCAGCACTCCGCCTTCTCCGAAGGGTGGTTTTTGGTCGAAGTTGTTTGGAGCAATCAATCCGTTTAATTGGTTTAATAGAAAATAATCGAAAAACATGGAAACACAAAAAGAAGAATTCGTGCAGGACATTCTAAATGACCCTACTATCACAAAACAGACCGGTGTAAGCACAGCGATAATAACGTTCTTTTACATGCTTGTTGGCCTGTTTATATTCTTCAGTATTCTGTCGGTCGTATCAGGGCAATTTGAAAAAATCGTCATCTGCATACTCTTTCTGATCATAGGCACGCTATCCGGCGAATCTACGCTATCTGATCTCAAAGAGCACGGCAAGAATGTCCGGCCGCTCACAGGAATGTTTCTGATGTGGTGGTCTGCGATACCAAAGATCGTAGCGCTTATTACGCTTTTATATTACATTTTCATCTACAGATAATCACATGAAAAGAGTCATCATCCTGTTGCTTATCGCTGTGTTGTTTGGTTCAGCCAATTTTGCGCAAGCCGCCACGCATGTTCGCGGCTACTTCCGAAAAAATGGCACCTATGTCATGCCTTACTACCGATCCGACAAGAATTACATAAAATTTGATAATTGGTCGTATCACGGCAATATCAATCCATTCACCAGCAAAAGAGGATATAAGTGGTAGTAATCTTGAACTATATTATGATAATTTTTCTTTTAATAATCATAGCCATCGGAGTATTGCTTATTAGTGAACCTGGCAGAGCTCTTTTGGCCGGTCTTGTTACGATTGGTTTTTGGATTTTTATTATAGCCATCGGTGGAATTGCGCTTATCGCCATTTACTATTTTCGAGAATACACCCTTCCGATTATAGGCTTCTTTGCTGTGATTATTTTGTTTTCTATTATCGTGACGGTATTTCGAGAACAGATTATTAAATTTGAAGCATGGAGATCGTCAATGTGGCATACGCATAAAATAGCAACGATTCTGCTGTTAATCAGTGGTATCTTTGTTCTGACATGCCTGATTTATATTATGACTTATGGAGCATCGCACAATTCTGCTTCTATGACTAACAATTCAGCTGATTCTGTATGTATGACGTATGATTCGGTTAATGATATTTTGGTAGGCGAGAAAAATGGCGTGAAGAGTACAACTACTGCCGAGATGTTCAAAAATTATCTCGTCTCAACGTATCCTGAGGGTGTTGCAAATGATGGACGGAAATATTCTGATATCCCTGCTCCTGAGTTTGTCCAAATGGTAATAAGCAAATACCCATGCGTAAAATAATGAATACTGATATAAATGCTAAAACCCCTATTTACCAGTAGGCTGAATGCTCGGCACTTCTACTTCGCATATCTCCTCGGCTGGGGCGTGTTCTTGGTACTGGGCTTTTTCAATGCCTTGATATACATGAACTCGCCTACGGCACTCGTCATATATACCCTGCCCGCACTGTTCTGGATATACACAAGCGTCGTTTCTTTTCGGAGGCTGTGCGACACGGGACTGAACTGGATAGTTGGTGCCATCATCGCTCTAGCCGTCAATTTTCCTCTCTATTGGGATGACCTATGGTACCTGCTCATACCCCTCGCACTCCTCATTGTCCTGACCGTTATAAATGGGAGCAAAGGCAGGAACAGATACGGCGATCCCGACAGCGGCGGCTTTATGGCCTCGGTATTCAGAATACAACTGAGCGAACGGGCGGCGGATGCCACTGTAAAATACGCGACACTCTCCATGTGCCTTGTCATCGCCTGCTTGGGAGTATTGATATACGCTACGCGCGATCAATTCGATTTCAATTTGTCCTGCATGTTTGGATGCAATATCGTAGCCGATAGCCCGACTTCTACGGGTGACGCCACTTCAACGGATAACGCCACGCCACTCGATCCATACCTTCGACTGCTCGGCGAGGGCACCAACAGTCTGAATGATGGAGACACCGATGGAGCCGAAAAGCTGTACAACGAGGCCATAACCATGAATCCGGAGCGGCCGGAGGCCTATGCGGTAAAATCGCTCCTTGCGACCGGCACAGATGCCATGAATCTGCTCCACAAGTCCATAGCCAAAGGCGAGACGGCCTATGCCTACGCACTCATGGCCAGTAACGATGTGGACGCGGAAAAGTACAAGGAGGCTGTCGCTGACGCCACCAAGTCCATAGAGCTTGATAGCACCGCCTATGAGCCGTACAAATACCGAGCATACGCATACATTAGTCTGAACCAATACCAGAACGCCCTCGATGACATACAGCAAGCTATTACATATGAGCCAGCCCCTGATATTCAGCTCCTCATGCTCGAAGGGTTGGCGTATAACGGCCTGGGGATGTGCAATGAAGCGTATGCCGACTTCCACGCCGCCGTAGAATGGAGCAAGGGAAACGACCAAGAGATCAACAATACCTTCAATATTTTCATGCACTCTGACGCTTCGCATTGCATAGACGAGGCCAGTAGCACCGAGGAAACGCCGACGAGCACGCCCGCAGGTGGCAATCGCATGACTGGCGTGGGGGTGTAAAAATATTTCAAAAACAATATATAGGCGCTTTGGATAGATACTTCAGTATTTTCCACCCCATTTTTCGCCTCTAAGAATTTACGGAGGTAAAAAGGCCTGTTTTCGTATATAGCCCTACTTAAAACTCAAAATAGCCCAAAACAGGCCAAAATTACAGCTCACATACCCATATAGTTAGCCATATTTTCAAAACATCACTGAGGTGCAACTTTCGGTCGTCCAGCCCTGCGATTCACAGGGCAAACGCACCTTTTTCGCTCTTGACCATGCACTGGATTTGATTGTACTATCACGCCTTTTGATGCTATATTTGACCTATGGAGCAAAAGCCTAGGAAATGGTACCAGAAGAAGCGGTATCTGCTTCCATTGGGAATACTGGGTATAGCGTTCATGGCGAGCGCGGCGGGCGGCCTGACGGCGCAAACGCCTGTACAGCAAGGATCGAGCCAGCTAGCCGCTCCGGCGGCTGTCACGGCTTCGTATACAAGTGAGAACAGTGCCAATCTCTCCAATGACAACACCTATGTGAATACCTACGGTAATACCGTACATTCGCCTGCTTATTCGACGGATAACAGCGTACCGGCGGGAGCCAGCGCCCAATGCAGGGACGGCACCTACAGCTTCAGCCAGAGCAGGCGTGGCACTTGTTCGCACCACGGAGGGGTGGCGCGGTGGTTGTAGAGGTTTCCCGGGGAAACTTTCCCATGAGAAAGCCGTCTTTCAATCTCACGATATAGCGACAGGTGGTTACAGGAATAGATAAGATAAAATCCGTCACCATGGTTATGTGTGGTATTGTCGTATATTTTTTAATCCGCTGTTAACTCGTAGATATCTCTGATGTCTTGCATGATTTGATGCCAATTCAGACGCACCTGTGCAACAATCATACCGTCATTACAACCCCCGAATGAATTTGACCACGCCATTGGCGGCCACTTTCAATTGATCAAAAACATAGACGAAGAAAGTGGAAATAGAAGTGATGCGTGCCGGTGTCTTTGCCGTTGTCGAAGACGCCGAGACCTGGTCAGCGTATTTCTGCAACCTATCGATATCTGATAGCAATAATATTCTGGTCGCATTGTCCAGCTTGCCTGAAGCGTCAATACCGGTCGATGATTGATCATTTTGATATTTCATCAAAGCCTTTTCGGTATTCGCATCGAAAACCGATACTTCATTACCCGGAGAACCGGGACCGCTGTTTGCGACTTTGTAACCGAGACTGTTCAGGGCTATCTGCAACGTCTTTACATCTTCACCGCTATCTCCAATCTTCAAGTTGCGACTGATATCCTTTGGTACTTTTACCGTTGAAGGAACTGTGTAACGTGTACCGTTTGATAGATTGGAATCATCACTTTGCACGACATATCCCCCCGTCGAGAGATTGTTTGATTGATACGACGCGCCGTTCCCGCCCGGTGAACCGTTCGACATCAATTGCCGGGACAATGATCCAGTCGTTACATTGGATCCGGACAACGAACCCCCATCTGGATTTGAACATGGCATTGTCATGAATGTCATAGCTTGCCCATATGCGGTATTTGCCGAATTCTTGGCAAACGCTCGGAAAATATAAATCGTTCCGCAATTGAGACCCGTAATTCGTCGCGAATACGCACCGGCACTGAATGCGCCATCATCGCTCGCGGTCGAACCAAATGCGCCCGTATACCCATACTGGAATCCGCGCCTCATTACTGTATCGTTGCCCGCATTTTCGACAGAACCTACAAGAGTAACGCTATTGGCTGAAATATTAGTAAAATCAACAGTTCTGACATCCGGCGCGACCGGCTCAGCCTTCTTAACAATGGGCGGCTTATAATCTGATGCATATATTGGACTTGTGTATGTAGCTGTCACCGAAGGTGAGCTATTCGTATAAGTTACGCGACCGGCGCTATTGTCCACACTTTGTGAAGTGTAATTATCGACAACGGGAGGCATGTAGTCCGGTTGGGCCGCGGGACTGGTGTTGGCGGTTGCGGTAGGCGAACTACTCGGACTCGTACTAGTATTGTAAGAATATGTGGCAGCTGATGTTTGTGTGGCGGTATTTGTGTAGGTAGGACTGGTGTTGGCAGTTGCGGTAGGCGAACTACTAGGACTCGTACTAGTATTGTAAGAATATGTGGCAGTTGATGTTTGTGTGGCGGTATTTGTGTAGGTAGGACTGGTGTTGGCAGTCGCTGTCACCGAAGGTGAGCTATTCGTATAAGTTACGCGACCGGCGCTATTGTCCACGCTTTGTGAAGTGTAATTATCGACAACGGGAGGCATGTAGTCCGGTTGGGCCGCGGGACTGGTGTTAGCAGTACCGGTTTGCGACGGAGTTGCACCGGAATATGATGCGGGATAATTGTATGCAACAGACTGCGGAGGAGTCGCCGGCACCGACTCAATCTTTTCATAGACCTGAAATGGTACTGTGATATTGAAACCCGGTACAGACAGGATAACGTCATACATTCCGGGTACAACTTTCGGCACGACAAAACTTCCTTTATTATCAAAAACATCTGTAAAATCGTGCGCGCCATTCGCATTACTCAACATAACCATGGACTTGGTATTCTGATTGCGAAAAACCGGTCCGAGTGAATAACCTGACAAATCGACATTGAATACGGTAACACCGATACTTTCTCCGGCATATCCCGCACCCGCGTCCAATCTGGCATATGGCTTAGGTATATCGTATTGCGCGAAGCATGAAGTTACGTATTCCGTAACCTTATAATTACCAACGACGCCATAATTGCGATCAAGAGTCGCTATAGCGCTGTTTATCTCCTTTATGAATCTTCCATAAATGGGCGCATTGCCGCCGTCCATATTCGACGAGAATAATACGGGCTCATTATTGATAATAATAAAGTTCGGCTGTCCGGAATCGCCGGACCTCACAATCCGATCAACACTATCCTCAGTCCTTACACCGAACTCAGTAATCGATTTTGCCGCTGTCAGAAAATGGTCCTGGAAGCCATACCAAGAATTTGCCTTATCAATCTGTTGCAGACCCGCTGTGCCGTCACCTACGGTCTGGGTGATTCTGGCCATGTTTATACCCGCACGAGCTGTCTGGTGAAATATCACTATCGGAAATTGCACATTCTTAACGGTGTTACCTCTGAGGGCCTTGGTAAGATAATCGAGATCAACAATCTTATAATACTTGATGGATGGATCTACGTCCCGATCCAAAAGACCCAAGGTTATATCGGGAGACATTATCGAACCGCCGACAAAATAGTCCGCGATAACTTTGCGTATTACCGGCTTACCATCCTTATCAAAGAAGACTATCGTGGTTCCGGGCGTGAATTTGAAATGACTGGCGGTTAGGAAATGTCTTGGCGTGATCAAAGTCGCGCCACCTGCATATACAGAACCGTGAATGGCGACATCATTGTTCCAACCCGCCACTCCTGTGAAATCCAACGGTACGCCGTTCCGTGTCCATAAGTCGGGATTTCTGACCCACGGTTTCTCCGGTGAAGGGATATCTGACGGTTTTTCATTGTACCTTGACGAATATAAATTCAACGAATCGCTTTTGTCACTGACCCCTTCAATGCGACCGTTTATCTGCTGGTTCATATTTGTCAAAAGATCTTGCGATACGCCGACGCATGATTCGGCGTGCGATATGGAAGACATTGACGAAATCGCAAGGGATATCGCGAGAATATATTTTCCGGCACTCATCAGAGATTCGTATTTCATATCATGATCATTAAACATAATAAAACTCTTCAAAGACTTTTTTGTAATTATCAAAAGCTTTCTTGGCCTCATGTTCATTGAGGGCGAAATTTGATCCTTCATGCGCGATCTGATTGCGCACCTTGTGCGCTTCCCACGCGCTTTCGAGTGACTCAAAATCACCTTTGGCGACCTTCTGCAATTTTTCACCCACCGTCTGACCGATATAGCCCATTTTTGTCAGTATATTGTCCAGAATGATATCGGCGTCGATGATCGCCTGCCGCCAATCATTGGGATTTTGCGTCGAAATGTGTTTTACGACACTTTCCCATCTGTCAGAAAGATCGGTATCGGGGCTTTTGACATTTTCCTCGAAGGCGGGTACCACTTTTGTATCAAATATTTTCTCTTCGGCATTGCGTATCCTTTTCAATTGTTCAACACAATAGATAATAACGATAAGGAAAAAAAGTGATATCGGTATCGAAACGCCGACCAATACTCCGGTAACACCCTTGATTGTGGCGATAAAACCGGGATATTTGTCGATCACAAACTCGGCGACTCCATTCAGGAACGGATTGAGGTCAAGATACGGCATCTTGAGCGTTTGTTGCATAAATATATTATATCAGAGCTCGGCACGAACCCTCTGTGTACAAACTATACTTCACCCATAAACGACTTACCAACATCAAAGATTGTGCCCTCCTCACCAAATTTACCGATGAATTGCAGGCCGAGCGGCAAGTCTTTGTCACCCGCTTTGGCAAAACCGCTTGGCAAGGATATTGCCGGCAAACCGGTCAGATTGGCCGTGACCGTAAAGATGTCTTCCAAATACATCGAGACCGGATCATTATTCTTCTCGCCAATCCTGAACGCCGGCGACGGCGCGGTTGGCGTTGCGATAATATCGACGGTCTCAAACGCCTTTACAAAATCATCGGTTATCATTTTCCGCACCGCATTGGCCCTATTGTAATAAGCATCATAATATCCGGACGAAAGAACATAAGTCCCCAGCAGAATACGTCTTATGACTTCTCTGCCAAAACCGGCGCGACGAGTTTTGAAATAATCATCGATAATATTGGCACCGTCGACATGCAAACCATATTTCACTCCATCAAAGCGGGCCATATTGGATGAAACTTCGGCCGGCATGACAATGTAATAGACCATAAGCGAATAAGATATATTCGGCAGTTCGATTTCAACCGTCTTGTAACCAATATTTTCCAAACGTTTGATTGAAGCGTCAAAATTATCGAGAACATCCTTCTTTATGCCTTCTCCGAGGAAATGACGCGGAATACCGATAACCGGTTTGCGATTGGTGTGAATACCCGTCTTCTCCGAAGAAAGCGTCGTACCGTCTTTATCATCCTTGCCTGAGATCGTCTTGAATATCAATTCATTGTCTGTAACCGTCTTGGTGATGGGACCGATCTGATCAAGTGATGAACCCATAGCCATGACACCATACCGTGATACGGCGCCATACGTCGGTTTTAGTCCGACCACACCGCAAAAACTGGAAGGTTGACGTACCGAGCCTCCGGTATCCGATCCCAGAGCGAACAGGGCGCCGTTCATGGCGACAGCCGCCGCCGAACCTCCGGAAGAGCCTCCGGCTACCCGCTCGAGATCGTACGGATTTCTAGTTACACCAAAAGCGGAATTCTCCGTCGAACCTCCCATCGCAAATTCGTCCATATTTGTACGTCCCAGGAATATGGCACCGGCGTCCTTGAGCTTCGATACGGCGGTGGCATCATATGTTGCGTGATAGTTTTCCAGAATTTTGGAAGCGGAACTCGCGATCTTGCCTTTGATCAAGATATTGTCCTTGATGGCACATGGAATACCTTCCAGTGCGCCGACTTTACCCGCGGCCCTGCGCTTGTCGGATGCTTTGGCCGACGCTATCGCATCGTCAAACACTTCGAGGTACGCATTGATATCTTTGTTGCTTTTTTCTATTTGAGCCAGATACGCCTCGGTCAAAGCGACGGAAGTCATTTCACCGGACTTCATTTTCGCACTTGCTTCGCTAACCGTGATTGTCGTCAAATCTATTTTATTCATTTGAATATGTTCGTGACCGCGATAAAATCGCCTTCGGTATCGGGTGCCTCATCCATAAGCTTTTTGCGATCATCGGCGGATATGGTTTCCGGCACATCGACTCGCGTGACATTGCGCACCGCGCCGATGCGTGCCGAGGTGTCGGTATCGGTCTTGACCCGATTGAGTTGGTCGATATAGCCGAGTATCGAATCGAATTCCTTGGCAAGGGTCTTCTTATCGTCATCGCTCAACTCTATGCGAGATAGAGAGGCCAAATGTTCGAGTTCCTTCGTAGTAATCATAGAAATGATAATACCCTTTCAGCCGACCATTTTCAAGAATTCATCTTCACTTATCACTTTGACCCCCAATTGACCCGCTTTGTCGAGCTTGGACCCGGCATTGTCTCCGGCGACGACGTATGAAGTCTTGGCTGATACCGACGACGAGACATTGCCACCGTTCTTGCGAACGATATTTTCCGCATCCGTCCTGTCCATCTTCGAGAGTGTGCCAGTGAATACAAACGTCAATCCCGAAAATTTCGACGCGCCCCCGCGCTCCACGATCACATTAACAGAATCAAGCAGACGTTTGACCATATGACGATTGTCATCGACATTCATCCATTCAAATATCGAATGCGCGATATTGGGTCCCACTCCATGAATGATATCGAAGTCAGATTCTTTTGCATTCATCATGCTCATGACTATCTCCTTACCATCGCCAATCCGGACGATATAT
>JAMDBV010000004.1 GCA_023487965.1 Patescibacteria group bacterium | reverse complement strand
AAGAGCGCGGTTAGGATGATGATGTGTATTCATGCGGTAATTGTACCGCATATGATGTAAATACGCTAAGGATATGTGTGAATATCAGTAATCCAGATGCGTATTATTCTATCGACGCTATCGGCGCCACGATCTATTCTTTTGAATTTGTTTCCAGAATTTTCTGCCTCATGCCACGAAGTATCGAGCATCATGATGTGGCGCATCGCCCTCATTTGTGCATCGAGAGCCGCTCTCTCCGACAAGACAAACATCGTATTCTTGCCGAGATACAGACCGGCATATCTGATAACAATTGCTACGAAAGAGAGCGCGATCGGCGTATAGACGGGCGTCATAGACATGCCGACCGTATAATGCGAAAGATATTCTACAACAATCGCCAAGGCATAAGGTGGATACAGCCAAGCGATATCTGAGGCGACACGCAATAGTGATGCGACAAAAAAGCGACCCTTACGCGGCCGAACATAAACCCAAACATCTCGTATGAGATCGATAGCGCTATACATTGAGAACTAGATAGTACCACAAATCACCTGAATGTTGCACCCGAATCATTCTATTTCCTCCCCGCCCTCACCCTATCGAGTTCAGTCAGGAATTTCTTGCGCAAGCGAACGCTCTTTGGCGTAACTTCGAGATATTCATCGTCGCGCATCAATTCCAGGCCCCTTTCTATATCTAGACGATATGCCGGCTCAAGCATGATCGCTTCATCGGATCCCGAAGCGCGCATATTTGTGAGTTGCTTGCCTTTGCAAGGATTAACCGCCATGTCTTCGCCTTTCGATGTGTCGCCGATAACCATGCCTTCATAAACTTCCTCCGCCGGCGCGATATAGAGCCTGCCCCTTTCCTGGAGATTCCACAAGGCGTAGCCGAGTGCTTTGCCAGATATCATAGACGTCATCGAACCCGTTTCGCGCTTCTCTATCTCGCCAGCATATTCATGGAAATCAGTAAAGCGACTGGAGAGTATACCCTCACCTTTGGTATCGATAGTAAAAATGTTGCGATAACCCAAGAGACCGCGCGTCGGAATATCAAAAAGCATTCGCACATGTCCATCACGACTCTTCATGTCCTTCATGATACCTTTACGCTTGCCGAGTCTTTCGATAACAGCGCCAGAATAAGCTTCGGGCATATCTATAGTCAATTCTTCATACGGTTCCTCGATAGTCTTCACTTCTTCACCATTTACCATCTCAACCCTTTCCTTTGTGATGACGTGTGGTTGTGAAACTTGGAGTTCATATCCTTCGGCGGCGCATATTCTCGAGCAAAATGGCGATATGCAATTCACCGCGACCACTCACATGGAACGATTCATTGGAGGAAAAATCAATCCTAAGACCGACATTGACTTCGAGTTCCTTTTCCAGTCTTTCGCGTATCTGACGACCGGTCACAAACTTACCTTCTCTGCCGGCAAATGGAGAATTGTTCACCAGAATGTCGACGCTGACCGTCGGCTCATCGATCTTTATGGCCGGCATGACATCACCGTTTTCGGTATCGACGATTGTATCGCCGATAAATATTTCCGGCATTCCGGCAATCATAACGATATCGCCGGCGACAATTTCCGGTACAGCAACCCTTTGTTTGCCTTCAAATGTAAAAAGTTTTGTTATTTTGCCCGCGTATGTCCGTCCCGAATTGTTCTTGACGAAGACGCTTTGTCCGTCGACAAATTTACCACCGTATACGCGACATATCGACATGCGACCGAGGAAATTGTCATATGCCAGATTGAATACTTGCGCCGCTGAACCATTATTGGAAATATTTGTGTCAGAATTAGCAGGAATGACATGCTCGATTATCGTATCGAGCAGAGCCGAGAGATCCTTTGTATCATCAGAAATATTTTTCTTGGCAATACCTTGCCGACCAATAGCGTAAATCGTCGGGAAATTGATCTGCTCTTCATTGGCTCCGAGTTCGAAAAAAAGCTCGAGGACCTGCTCGTGCGCCCTCTCCGGATCCGCCGCCGGCTTGTCTATCTTGTTTATTACGACGATCGGCTTGAGACCGAGTTCGAGCGACTTCTTCAACACGAAACGGGTTTGAGGCATCGGTCCTTCTTGGGCATCAACGACCAGCAATACGGTATCGATAGAGCGCAATACGCGTTCGACTTCCGAACCAAAATCCGCGTGTCCAGGAGTATCGACGATATTGATCTTTGTTCCCTTGTATTGGATGGAGGTATTCTTTGCATAAATAGTAATACCGCGCTCTTGTTCGAGAGCGTTTGAGTCCATCGAGCCTTCATCGCCATGACCACATTGGGTCATTATGGCGTCGGTAAGTGTTGTCTTACCGTGGTCAACGTGGGCGATAATTGCAATATTTCTTATTTCCATGAATTTAAAAACACATGTTGGGCATGTGTATTAGACGGTAACATTTATTGGTGGTTTAGTCAAAAAGGGCCTTACCCCATCGGTAAGGCCTTGCGTGACAAATCTTGGAAATCGATCGTTACCAGAAGCTTGTACGGATCAAGCAACGCTCGGAACCCACACTTGCCACAAATCTCCCTAGGCTCTTTTGCTCCGCGAAGGAAATCCCTGACAACGACGAATCCCATGCATTCGTGGATGTCGGCTCCACAAATGCAACATTTACGCGTATTCATACTTGAATATGGTAACAAAAAACCGCAGGCACGAACACCTGCGGCTTGAATTGACGGAAAGAACATTCAGATCTTGTACGCTTTCCTGTTCAGGATGGCGAACGCGCCGTTCTCGATTCCAAGGTGGGAGTGGGCATGCCGAGGTCTGACCTCGACCGATCCTAGGCGGATTTGGCAGCAACAAAATCCTCCGGCTCCGACGCCTCTATATGTATTCTTTTTCCTTCGCAGTTATCAAACTCTATGGATTTCGCATGCAGAGCAGTCCTCGCAAAGCCGAGCAATGCCGGTTTACCCGGACCATATAATTCATCACCGACAATCGGCCTTTGTATCGCCGCGAAATGCACCCGGATCTGATGTGTGCGTCCGGTCTTCGGCTCGGCCGCCACGAGAGTCACAAAATGTATTTGTCCGTTATCATCAACAGTCTCTTTCTCGGCAATCTTCGTCCAATACGTCTCCGCCGGCCGCAATTCCCCACGCGCGCCCCTTTGTGCAGACCATTTGCGAAAATCAGACTTGCTCCTCCCTATCGGCAAATCGATCGTGCCGAAGTTTTCGGCAACCCTACCATGCACATATGCCAGATACTTTTTCTTTATCGTTCTATCCTGGAATTGTTTTTTCAGACATTCATGGCCCTGCTTTGTCTTTGCTATCAAAATAACACCGGAAGTATCACGATCGAGCCTGTGAACTATTCCCGGCCTATGAATAACATTTCCCTTGTCGTCCCGAATATCTTCGCCGACATCTTTTGTTTCCGGGAATTTTTGCAGAATCCAGTCGGTCAAAAAAGGGCCTTCCGATCTGCCGTCCGGATGCACCATAAGTCCCGCCGGTTTGTTCACTGCCAGAATATTGTCATCTTCGTATAATATTGAAATGTTTTCGCTATTGCTCATACCATGAATATACGCTAGTCTGTGCTATGTAAGCAATAGTCCGACACATTCGTAGCATTCGTATAATTCGTAGATTCGTATTGTATTTATTCGTAGCATTCGCATAATTCGTAGATTCGTATTATATTCTTTGTGTTCCTTCGGGCGATTAGCTCAGTTGGTAGAGCAATCCCTTTACACGGGAAAGGTCACAGGTTCGAGTCCTGTATCGCCCACCAGATCATCGTCGTTTTCTTCCAAAAACAAATTCCCGACATCTGTGCCGGGAATTTGTGCCGAAACAACCTGCGACAGACTACATCTGAGGGGCCGATGACTCGCCTTTGGTGCAATACTTGCACGAACCTTTGTGTGTGACGATAAGCCAGAGGGCCGATAGTCCGACAAGGACATAGACAATCTTGGCCAATGTCGCTCCGAGGAGCATTACCACATCACCAGCGCCGACACCGACAAGACCCCAATTGAGGCCGCCGACAACGACGAGAATAAAAGCGATAGCGTGAAGTGCTTTCATGATATTTATTATTTGTAATTAATAATAAGGAACTACCTTAATTGTAACATTTCCAACACAAGCGCAATGTGGGTAATTCACAGCTTTTCGTTTTCCCGAAGAAAATGACCCGTATTCAAGAGCTTTTATGTCTCAACGGTGCACGAAATTTTTGTCCTCCCGGAGGGAATCGAACCCCCATCAAGAGCTTAGAAGTCTCCGGTTCTATCCATTGAACTACGGGAGGAGGATGGCAATACCATAGCACATTTATTTTGACGGGTCATCTGGACCGGAATAACCACCCATGATCATTTTCCTCTCATCAGCCTGCGTATCGATCGTATTGATCACCTTGTTCATAAGTCCGACGTCGAATGACTGGCCCTTCTCCGTTCCCTTACCGATGTTTGTATCGCCATCACTATCATTGACCAATTCATATCGCGCATATCCGTAATATATGAGTCCCAATGAAATCAAGATAAAGACAATCAATATGAACATCCAGTCGAAATACGGATCCCTGCCAAACTTCCGAAAGGCGCTCGTGCCATGTTTTGCATGACTATTGTTCCCTTTCCTATGTAAAAAGTTGAAAATCATTTCTTATTATAATTTGGCGTTGATGTCGCCAATGAGCCGACGATAACAACCGCATTTATATCAAAAGCCAGTTTCCAGACAGGCGTCTTAATTTTTGCATTCGGCGACTCCCCCATTTCCAAACGAATATTGGACAGATTTGAAGCGAATGGCATAACTTCCGCCAATTCGAGCGTGCGCATGACAGCATTCCATGAACCGATAGCATCCACATGCGCTCTTATGTTCGAGAATGATCCGGCTGGCAATTTGCTGGTATTGTCGGCCGAGATCGCCCCTATTGCCACCGACGCGCCTGTAGCCGAACCGATCTTTTCAAGCGATTCAATGAAAGGCACAGCATCGCCCTCCGCCAAGAAATAGTTGCGCACCCTGTCGCGATCGTTCTGCGTGCTCGAATATATTTGACGAACACCCTTTTCGCGGGCGACTCGCGCTTCTTCGTTGCTGACAATGTTTTTCGCTTCAATCGTGCGTTCCAATGATGAAGATGCCGTATAGCGCATATACAGATACGCGCCAACCGATGCGATCATGAGCACGATCGAGAATATCAGCAGTGTAATTCTGGTTCGCGGATTATTCATGGCAGTGAATACGTGACTGCAACAGAAAACGGTATGTCGCTACTTTTCGTCAACTGTGACAGAGGCAATTCGACGCTTGCCCCGCTGATGCTGTTTTGGATACGATCCTTGAATACAACCAACTCTTCTCTGGTCGGTGCTATGCCTTGAATGACCATCGACATGACTTTTGGTTGCGGATTATAAGCGAACGATACGATTCTGACCTTGCCACGCAGTGCTATCAATTCCTTTACGGCATCCGACATTGCTGATGATCCCGTAGAACCTGACGCCTTCTTGATAGTTGCCGCATCCGATTTCAATTCGTTCTCTATATTCGAGAGTCCGCTTTTGTCGTTATTACTCTGCAAGGACTGGACCATTGCCAGTTCTGATTGTTCCATATTTCTGGCGTGAATGTACGCCGGCAACAATGCTACCGCTCCGATGACGGCGGCCAAGGAAAGAAACAGACAGAGGGTGGTTACGAAGCGCGCGGTATAATCGTGCCTTAGCGCTTTTCTGTCTTGAATTGGTAATAATGTATGTCTCATCTTTTTATAGCGGCAGGGCCAAACCGGCGGCCACAACGAACTGCGACGATCTATCGTTATCGATCGGCGGTATATATTTCTCCAGATCAAAAATATTCTCCCATGTATTGGCCTGCGCCACCTTTATGTTGCCGACAGACAGGGCAATCTTCGTACCTGAAAGCGCTTGGACGGCATTCTCGCCCACAAAAAGGATATGGGATATATCAGAATGCGTTTCAGGCCGAGTCGACCAATAATCGCGAACTCGACCTATTTCTTTGACCAATTTCCCCGGCAAGGTCAGAATCGTATCGTTACTGCCGGAAGTCCAAGCCAATGTCGAAGAGAAACATACAACACCTCCAGATACGATATACGTACCGGTTTTACCCTTCATAGCATGAATAATAAGCGTCGGTTCATCCGAGAGCGGCACGGCTGAACGAGTTATCGCCTTTGGCGAAATCTCAAGCGCGATAGGCGTCACCCCGACAGACTTCAACCGTGACACGAATTTCTCGATATAGGTTTTCGGTGCGACCGATACGCTTGCCCGCAACATTCCTCCCGTTACCGTCTTTGGCAGAATATCGAAATAGAAGAGAGAATCTTCGGCTGATAAAGGTACATTTTCTTCCAATTTGAATTCGATATTTTGAGTTGCTTCCTTGGTGATATCACTTTCGATATCCGTCTGAAACAGATACACCTTCTCTTCGGGCAAAGAGACTCTGGCGTATGAAATACGATTGCGTCTCACGAAGTCAGTCAAGATCTCGACAAACTTGTTTTCATCTCTCACGTCTCCTCCATCGACGAGACCGTCCGGCAATTCTTGACTGTCGAATTTGCTGATGCACATGCCCCCGCTCTTGCGACCGTATTCAACCATCCTGATGGCATTGTCTTCTATCTCCAGTCCTGAATGAGATACGGCGAGATAGCGAGGTGGTGGAAATAATTTGAAGAAAAAGGAACGATGCATGATTCTATTTTAGAATGAAATAGAATAATTGCCAATGATATGCTGTTATATTTTGTCTTTATTATTCCTAGATTTTATAATTTCCCTCAATGCCGGCATGATCGATGGTGATTCGTTACTATTTACCGCCGGTAATACGTATTTGTCGGGATTGGGCACCAGACTGCCGAGCGCATAGCCGGCGATAGTCATGCCCCATGTCCACAGGAATGCCCCGATAACATTGAAAGCGATGAATGTACGATATGACATCTTGCCCACGCCCGCCACGATCGGTGCAAAAGTCCTCACGATGGGCACAAATCGCGCCAAGATAATTGTCTTCTTGCCGTACTTCTCATAAAAAACCTCTGCCTTCTCTATATATTTTCGATTGAAAAAAAACGAATTATCCTTGCGGAATATCGCCGGGCCGATACGCGACCCGAATGCGTACCCAAAGCTATCACCCAATATGGCCGCGATGAATGCCCCGAAGAGTATGATCGGCAAAGACACATAGCCCCCGCTCGCCAAGAAACCGGCGGTAAATAGTAACGAATCACCCGGAAAGAAAAAGCCGAAGAAGAGTCCCGTCTCCATAAATATAATGACGATTACTCCGATCGTGCCCAGTGTTGTGATGAGTGTTTCCGGATTTAACATATCATTAATTTCTAATTGGCCTAATTGATCTAACTTCAAGGCTATTCGCATAAGTGGATCCTCGCTTTCGCGAGGATGACACATCACAAATCCTACGTATTTACCCTATCGAGGTATCCCTGCAAAATAACAGCCGCCGCCGAAGCGTCGAGCATATTATTCTTACCTTGAATTCTTTCGGCCTGAATACTGCTCATAAATTCCAATTCCAGAATGACTTCGAGGCCACGCTTCTCCATCTCGACCTTGAATGACAAAATACTATCAAGTATCGGATTTGGTTTGCCGGAATAGTCGCGCGATTCGCCGATCACGATAGCGTCGGCTTCATATTCATGGCATATCTTCTCAACCTCGGCGCATAATGCCGATGTATTGGTAATGACAGAAACGGGCATGGCGATCTTACCGCTCGGATCAGAGGCGGCGATTCCGACGCGCTTGGTGCCATAATCGATGCCGATAATGCGTTTGGTCATGAACATAATTGTATTACAATTGCGAAGAATAATCATGTCCTGTATTATCCCACCAATCGGACAAGATATATGCGAATCACCCAAAGAAAAGGAGATATTGCCGTCGCACAAGCGGTTGCGACGTTCACAAAAAACGGTTATGATGTGGCTCTACCCTTGACCGAATCTGCTTCGTACGACATTATTGTCGATACGGGCAGAGAGCTGAAGAGGGTGCAGGTGAGATATGCGGCTAACGGACAGACTGATTTGCGCAGAATACATTCCAATTCAACAGGGTATGTGGTCAAGAAGCCGAAAGCCGGTTCGTACGACTGGCTATACGTTCTCACGAGTGACAGCAGAGAGTATTTGGTTAGGAGAGACCTGTCCGGACGTAGATCGGTAAAACCAAACGATAAGGATGCCCTATCATTGGTTCTTCGAAAATATACGGAGGAGTGCGAGAGTGGTTTAATCGGACAGTCTTGAAAACTGTTGTCTCTGAAAAGGGACCGTGGGTTCGAATCCCACCTCCTCCGCCATTGATCCGTACCCTGTTTAGTAGACATGATCAGTACCCCATAAAATAGTCACTCTGGATTATTTTATTGATATAATTTACCTATGAATATACTGCGATCAACAATACGAATATTCATTTGTCTACTTTTCATCGCACTCATTTGTCTCCTCGCCATAATGATAACTAATCGATCCAAACAGTCGCCTGACATGTATACGCGAGCAGGAGTCTTCGATATCAAATACGGTAACAAGCTTCAGATTAACAACATTAATGGTTATATAAGTTATATGATTCTGGACTCAGAAGGAAATGATCTTATATCGGCCAGCAGCAACTTCACCGATGCCGAGCGTTGGTATTTTGTATCTGACACAAACGGCTCTGTGTGGATTCACAGCAGTGATGTTGGTGATTTTATCTACAAAAGAACTCCCGAGAATACGTTTGATCGTGAGAATATAACAGCCGAATTATGCACCACCTCCCCTGCATCTTTTAAAGAAAACCTGCCCAGTTCGTTAAAAAACCTCTGGAACTGCAACATCACGGACCGTAAATCACTGAGCAACGGAGATATTCAACAATCCACGCATGATATTTAAGATGAAATCTGCTGCTAAAACATATCGTGGTATTCACATACAGTTTTTATCCTAAGGTGATAAAATATCCCTATGGCTCTCGAACCTATTATCGTTTGGAACGCTCCGGAACATATCTACAAAGACAAAGGTCCTGATTGGTATTGGATCGTCGGCATCATCACGCTCGCGCTTGCGGCAGTCGCGATAATATTTGACAGTGTTATCACCGCCATCTTTATCGTCGTAGCGGTATCCGCGCTCGTCATTCACGCCTCGAGACCTTCAAAACATGTACCACATCAGATCAACGATCGCGGTATCATGGTGGACGAAGTCTTCTACCCTTTTACATCCCTTGAATCATTCTGGTTACCACATGACATTGACCCGCCACGCTTGCTTATAAAATCGCGCAAAATATTTTCTCCCTACATTGTCATATACATAGACGAGATCGACCCCGAAGACGTCAGACAGGTATTGTTACGATATATCGCCGAGACTGAACACCACGAATCTCTCATCAAACACCTGTTGGAAAGATTGGGTTTTTGATTTTGAATTTATCATTTCTCGTGCTAACCTAACCGCATTGCCCTCGTCGTTCAACGGATAGGACGCAGGATTGCGGATCCTGCAATAGAGGTTCGATTCCTCTCGGGGGCACAATGAGCAACGCAAATTTTGTGGCCCCGAGCAAGGCGCCTGCGCGCTTTACGGTATCAATATCAAAAACGCTGGTGATCCCAGCGTTTTTGATATCAGAGGTGGAAATGATTTACTGTATCTTATTCAACGCCTTCGTTGCGCGGGATTTGAGTCTGGCGGCCGCATTTACCTTGATATAGCCGGTTTTTGCCGCTTTATCCAAAGCCTTGTACAAGGATGTCAATTGTTTGCCGGCACCAACCTTGTCCTTTGCCAAAACCAATTTCCTGAAACCCTTTGACGCTTTTTCGATATCTGACTTGCGCCTCAGATTGAATACGCGACGCTTCTTTGCCGCTCTTAGTGCCTTTTTTGCTGAAGATGTGATTGCCATAACGCTCATAAACTTAGCAGAATATATGTTATTATGCAAGCATGATCGCCTATATTCGCGGCAAAATCACATTTATCGGGCCCAGATACGTCATTCTGGAAAACAATAATATCGGCTACAAGGTCAATGTTACCGACGACGCTTTGCATGAATTATCTTCCGGTCAAGACGCTTTGCTATGGACACACGATGCAGTCCGCGAGGATTCGCATGAATTGTACGGCTTCGCAATAGAAGACGAGCGCAATCTCTTCGAATTGTTACTCACCGTTTCCGGTATCGGACCTAAGACCGCTCTCAATATATTGTCTCTTGTATCCGCAAAGGCGCTGATCGGAGCTATTCACAGCGGTTCAACCGCCCATCTCGTCAAAGTCTCCGGCATAGGCCGCAAGACCGCGGAGAAGATCGTTATGGAATTGCGCGATCGCATGGCCGAATTTGGCAATGGAGACAATGTGGACATGAATAATGATTCGGACGCCATTGAAGCCCTGAAAGCGCTCGGATACAATACCGATGAAGCACGTGAGGCTATCAAGAAATTGGACAAAGATATAGCGGACACCGGCGACAAGGTCAAAGCCGCGCTAAAGTTTTTGGGCAGATAATACAAATCCCATGATCGAAAAAATCCTCAGCAAAATCCGTCGCATCACTCCAAAATTGGTCCATAGCAAATCCGGACCGGCATACCATTTCCTGCTCGCGCTTTTGGGTGCCATATACTATCGCTTCCCTTCTCGCAAGATAAAAGTCATCGGCGTAACGGGAACGAAGGGCAAAAGTTCGACCGTGGAGCTTCTTGGAGCCATGCTCGAAGAATCGGGTTATCGTGTCGCCCTATCAAATACGATACGCTTCAAGGTCGCCGAATCGTCATCTGACAATCTCTACAAGATGAGCATGCCCGGCCGGTTCGCACTGCAGAGACTTCTGCGCCGAGCCGTAAATGCAAAATGCGATTTCGCCATTATCGAAATGACATCCCAAGGCGCACTATTGCATCGCCAACGTTTCATATCCATGGACGCCCTCGTATTCACCAACCTTTCGCCGGAACATATCGAAGCCCACGGCTCATATGAAAATTACGCCAGTGCCAAGCTCGACATAGCAAAACAGCTCGCCCGTTCCAAAAAAGCGAACCGCGCCTTGTAGAGATTGTCAGATGATAAGGAAGCATATAGATTCCTGGAATGTAATGTCGAACACAAGATCAGTTTCTCCGTCAAAGATGTCGAACCGTATAATATCGATGAAAACGGTATCAGCTTGACCATTTCCGGCCGCACCGCACACAGTCGGCTCAAAGGATTATTCAACCTATACAATATCGTAGCAGCCGCTTCGGCGGCACGAAGCCAGGGAGTCGGAGACGATACGATTGTGAGAGCCATAGAAGCCTTTGAAGGTATTCCGGGCAGAGTACAAAAGATATATTCGGACAAACCGGAAATAAAGAGTAAACAGGATTTCACCGTTATTGTCGATTACGCTCATACGGCCGATTCCCTCGAGAAACTCTATCAGGTATTCGAAGATTCCAAGAGTATATGCGTTCTCGGCGGTACCGGAGGGGGCCGTGATCGTTGGAAGCGCAGGGACATGGGCAGAATCGCTGACAATTATTGTGATGAGATTATCCTAACCGATGAGGATCCGTACGACGAGGACCCCAAAAAGATCGTTGATGATATTTGCGAAGGTATAGTGACACAAACACCGACTATCATTATGGATCGACGCGAAGCTATACGCGAAGCCATAAAGCGCGCCAAGACCGGAGATTCTGTCTTGATTACAGGCAAAGGTACCGATCCATACATTATGGGCCCGAATGATACCAAGACTCCATGGAGCGACGCTAAAATCGCAAGAGAGGAAATTGAGAAAAGACTGTCGTAATTAGAAATTATATCCGTTGTCCTCCGAATTGTTCATTGAGCGCCTCTAGCGTCTTTGGCCCGACTATTCCTCTTTCGCCTTTTACATCATTCTTGCTCTGAAAATCAGACAATGCATTCTTGGTACACGCGCCGAATGTTCCGGTCCTCGGGCAATCATTCTTGCTCTTATCGGCCGGCGGATATATGCCGTCAAAAGATAAAGCAGTCTGGAGAGCGTATATATCCTTATTCGGCCCACTTTTGCCGTCTATCTGTCTCTGCCATTTGTACGGCAAGAGTAACGTATCGTACGCCAGACTATAGTCATTGCCGGATCCAAAGAAATCCTGAATTCCCAAATACGTTTGGAATGCCAAATCCTTGAGCGCCAAGTCGCGTGTATCCGCGTTTACGAATTGCGGTTCATATATGTATCCGTACTCGATCAGCATACTGGCCGAATCGGCTGTATCATTGGCGCCGACGGCGATCAATTCCGCATCATCTACCACGCCCGTATTTTCACCCGGCAGATCACTGACCGGATTGTATTTCCTGAGACGATTGAAAACGTATTGAGCGACCGAGCGCGTCGTGGTTCCATTCTGGTACTGCGTCGCCGGCACATATATCGCAAAACCGGTATATTTGCCCGGCACTCCACCACCGTGTCCGGGATAATCATTGAAATGTATGTGGATTGTAATATCAATATCGTTCTCATTTGCCCATTTGGTGATGCCGTACAATCTCATAGCAACATCCTGCCTTGCGGCAACGTGATATACCGGACTCGATTTCTTCGGCACTTTGCCTATAGACACCAGTTGCGACATTGCCTTGGCATATGAATTTTCCCAATCGATAATATTGCTCCAATTGTCCTTGAAGTATTTGGCGAGGGTCGGTGTCCACGCATCGGTATCGCGAGTCACATACACTTCATAATGATTGTTATTGCCGAGAATGCCGGCCAAGTCGTCGGCCAATTCAACCGTCATGTTGCGCTCCTTCAAAGAACCATATTCAGCCCCTCCATAGTCCGGTTCGTGACCAGGAACCAGAAGTATCTTGATCTTTTTGCCGGCACTGTGAGCAATATTGTATGTCGACTGCAGGCCGGCGACAGTTTTCGGATTGTGCGCCACAACCGCCGCCAGTTGATCGGCGGTATTCATAAAATAAGCGGTGATACTCTGCATCCGATCGGCATAATTGAAAGCGAGCCATGGTGCCAGGATCAGGATAAATAACGCCAATGCGATTGATAGATGCCTCATAAGCGCATTATATCAAAGGTTGCGACGAATGAACCTGTGAATTATGATGATTTTGTATGCCCGAATTACCTGAAGTCCAAACAACCGTAAACGGTTTGCGCAAAACAATAATCGGACGCAGGATTGTCGCGATCTGGTCTGATTATAATAGTGCGTATCACAAAGGCGCCGACAATATCAAAGATCGCAAATATTTTGCGTCGTTCGAGCGCGCAACGAACAAAAGCAAGGTAATATCGGCCGATCGTCGCGCCAAGAATATCTTGATAAATCTCGACAATAAAAAGACGATCCTCATTCATATGAAAATGACCGGCCATTTACTTTTCGGCAAATATTCTTTTGATGCGAAGACAAACAAGTGGCAACCAATTTCCCCGCCGGCGCTCAAGGATCCGTTCAATCGCCATATTCATTTTGTTTTGACTCTTGATGACGGCCAGCATCTCGCCCTTTGCGATTCCCGCAAATTTGCCAAGGTCACGCTCATCGATACGGACAAAATCGGAGACTCTCTCCATTTGTCACACATCGGTCCGGAGCCGCTCGATGGCAATTTTACTTTTGACAAATTTGCTTTGCGGATAGCAATGAGACCAAATGGCAAGATCAAACAAGTCATCATGGACCAAAGCGTCATAGCCGGTATCGGCAATATATACGCCGACGAGGCGCTCTGGCGCGCCGGCATTCACCCTCTCGAAAAAGTCGGTAGTATCTCGCCTGATAAGGCGCGTGGATTATTCAGGGCGATTAAAGAAGTTCTGCGTAGAGGTATAGATTTCGGCGGAGATTCCATGTCTGATTATAGAAATATTCACGGCGAGCGCGGCAAATTCCAGGACAAACATTGCGCCTACCGTCGTACCGGAATGAAATGCCTTAAGAAAGGGTGTACCGGCAACATGCGCCGCACGATCGTCGGCACGAGAAGCGCACATTATTGCGATAAGCACCAGAGACTAATCAAGTAAACGAAAAAGAAAAATTCCGACAGAGATGGCAACGTTCAATGATTCTTTTTTTCCGCGCATGGGAATCTCGGCGACAATATCGCACATCTCCAACAGTTCCCCGCTAACACCATCCACTTCATTTCCAAGAATAATAATCGTCGGACCTTTGATCTTTACTTCCTTATAGTCCCGAGAATTTTCAGCCTGCTCGAGAGCGACGACTTCATATCCTTTCTTTTTCATGTCCACCACCCTCTTCACAACCTTCATCTGATCCAAATATTCCCAAGCGATCATATCCTCGGCACCCAATGCGACTTTTGCAAAATCTTTGCGTTTGCGACCAAAGCGATCGTTTGGTGTCGGCGTCGTACCTACGCAGATTATCTTGTTTACACCGATCGTATCCGCCGTCCTGAATATGGAGCCGACATTATGAACGCTTCGAATATTGTCGAGCAATAAAATGATCTCCGGATTTTCGTTCTTATCATTTATCATAGATTTATCATTTGGATTTTGGCATTTGTCATTCCTTAGAAATTAGATCAATTAGGTTAATTAGGTCAATTGACCTATAATACTATTATTATCATATAAATCACCAAAATGCTTTCCGTATTCCCAACATTTCTCTCATATCAACAATTGTCGCCTTTTATCTTACGTATCGTTCTAGGCGCCGTTTTCCTATTCTGGGCCTATAGGCAGATACGCAAACACGATAAGAATAAAGTGAAGCTTATTCAGGGCATAGTTGAAGGTATCGCCGGCATTCTGTTTATCGTCGGGCTCTTCACGCAGGCGGTGGCACTTGTATCAGCGATTTATCTCATTATATGTATATTCGAGCGCATCAACAGGAAAGCCTTCCTTACCGACGGTGTAAACTATTACCTCATCCTCCTTGCCATCTCCATCTCCCTCCTAGTCACCGGCGCCGGTTGGTGGGCATTTGACTTGCCGTTGTAATTTTTTTGCGAAGACACGCGTAATATTGCAAAATAAAGTGACGGTGCTATATTGGTATCAGCACTTCGATCTTTCAAGAAAACAAGGTGATTCCGGTTAAGCAAACCGGACCAGGCCAAACCCGTTCTGACGGGGGTCGAGGGATGTTGTACGCCAAAGGCAGGGTGCCTGTACAGTTACCGCGAAAAATGGGTTTCGGTTACTAAACTACGCCCTCAACACTCCCAGTACCGATTGCTCTCTCGAGCGAGCGGTTGGTACACATTTAGTCCCACAGTGGCGCGATTAATCCGCCCAAGGGGATAAGCCTAAAGGAAGATCACTTGCTCCCTAAGGCCCCGGCACCAAATCTACTGTGTGCCGGGGTTTTTTCCTATATTTCCATGCGGGAATCACTAGTGTCCCACTAAATTTCCATCAGAAATGAAAAACCCTTTCAGGTGAGCCATAATGTGTCTGTCGAACTCATTATGAATCTCAATACCTAAAGAGGGTTTTTCGTATGTATTACTCTACCACGATTTTTAACCAGATTTTGGCATTTGTGCCAAAGGATCGTTTACAGCGTTTTGTGGGACAGCAGCATGCAGACAGATACGTTAAGAAAATGACGGTATGGAATCAATTTGTTGTTCTCATGTATGCCCAAGCTTCCGAGAAAGACAGTTTGCGTGATATTGAGATCGGACTCCGGACTCAAGAAAACTCTTGGTATCACTTGGGAGTTAATACCGTCGCCAGATCAAGTATTGCTCGTGCCAACAACAGACGTGATTCAAAGATATTTGAGAATCTATTCTACTCAATACTCGAGCAATGTCGCTCAATTACGCCGAAGAGAAGATTCTCATTCGAAAACCCGCTCTATTCACTTGATTCGACAACGGTAAGTCTGTGTTTGTCGCTCTGCAACTGGGCAAGATATCGACACGAGAAAGGTGCTCTGAAAATCCACACTCTGCTCAACAACCGCATTGGTATTCCGGAAGTGATTGACATGACCAAAGGGAGTGTCAACGACATGAAAGCTGCCCGAAGAATGGATATTAACATTCCACGAGGCAGTATCTTGGTTTTTGACCGTGGTTACCTAGATTTTAGGTTCTGGGATCATTTACATAATCAGGGCATTTACTTTGTGACCAGACCAAAAAAGGTCACCCTTTTCGTGGTCTCAGGAAAACACACCGAGCCGCACGGTTCTGTAGAGCCAAGCCAGGCGCAGGCTACCGAAGGCTTTCAGGCATACCTGAAATCGCAGGGCTACGAGGTCGTGGCGCTTCGGCTAGCGACTGGCAAAGAATGGTCTCTAGCTGAGGAGAAACTTGTTGCGCGGGTCCGTACCAATGCGAGCGCGGTAGCCCGAAGCCTTGACGCTCTCGTTATCAAACAATGTCGGCCTATCGCCGTCGTCAGTCATGCGGATCAAGTGATCGCCTCACTTGACCAGCTACTCGTAGCGCGAGGTCAAGAAATCCCAATCGTGTTAATGGCGTTCCCGGAGTTCCTGCCCGAGTCAATTTCACAAATACAGGACAGGGGCCTCAGGGTAATGGATCTGGAACACGACGTGCGGGCATTTAAAGCGCCTCTACCGCGCAGACGTACCCTCATTTCAGAGGACGATTTTGATCCTCAAGACGTTGTCTATACGTCCCGGCCGGA
>JAMDBV010000058.1 GCA_023487965.1 Patescibacteria group bacterium | reverse complement strand
TCAAAGGCAAATTTGACGGCATTTGTCGTACACGATGCGTTCGAGGAGATCTTACATTCTTCGAGCTTGTTTTCATTCATGCCCATGAGTATTGTCTCCCCCTTTATTGTGGCATCATCTGCATCCTTTATTGGAGCAGATACGACTACCCTCTTGGCACCCGCATCAATATGCGCTTTTGATTTCTCGGCGGAAGTGAAAAGTCCGGTCGATTCCACAACTACATCGATGTCCAACTTTTTCCACGGAAGCATAGCAGGATCCTTTTCACTGACAAACAGTACCTCTTGACCATCAACAATGAGTGAATTGTTTTCTTCATTTACAGTTACATCAAATGGGCTGACGCCATATGCCGTATCGTATTTGAGTAAATATGCAAAATTGGCGATATTTCCAAGATCATTTACCGCCACAACCTCCATTTCCGGTCTACCTTTGGCGACCTTCAAAAATGCCCTGCCTATTCTCCCAAAACCATTTATTGCTACGCGTAGTTTTTTCATATTTTTATAATATTATTATTATTTTGAATGAATAAATTATATCATCGACGCGTGGATTTACAATTGTCCTAGATTCAGCTATTATCAACATCCGAAAGGGTACCAAATATGAGACGAGTCGAAGAATACGAGCAATTGGCAAGCACTATTCAACAAGGCACTCAGAAGCCGGAACTTCGCGAGTTTATCGCGCCAGGCTGGCGACCGGGTCTCAGAAATACCGACAGAGGAATACTCATAGAGGTTCCAATGGTCCGGGGATTCACGTGCGTGATCGATGTGCTGTTCTGTCGATCAAAAACACGCCTGCGCAATTCCATACGAGGACAAAAGATCGTATGGCGGATATATGCCAGTATCAAAGACGCTGTGCAGGACATAGCCACAGGAGCTATAAACGCTCTACGGATTGCGTGTGAATTTGTGAAGCGACAGATCATGAAGCAACAGCATCTGCACGGTTACCACAATAGCCGTCAGGTGCGTTACCGTAAGTTTCAGCACCGACCATTCAGTTACGCACATTGAGATACAATCTTTGCACACGGCCCTCGGGGTTCCTCCCTTGGGCCGTTCACTATTTGTGTCCATCGCTTATTGAGCAGATCAACAAGAAGACAAATCAATACGACTATTTACAAAATATTTCATCGGATCTGCCTGCTTTCCAATTCTCTGCAAATCCGTTTCATCAGACCCGGACCATCATATATCATTCCTGTGATGAGTTGAACAAGATCGGCACCCGCCTGGAACTTCGCAATCGCATCATTCGGAGACATAATACCGCCAACACCGATGATGGTGAGCTGACCGCCGTATTTTTCTTTTGTTTTCCTGATCAATTCATTGGATAGACTCATGCACGGCCGACCAGACAAACCACCCTCGTACTTCTTCGGGCGATCCATTTCTCTAAGATACGAATAATCCTTATTTAGATTGCCTATAACCACACCGTTTATTTTGAAGGCCAGAATGACCTGCAGAAGCGAGTCAAATTGGAACCATGGCATGTTGATCGGCATCTTTACATATACCGGCTTGTGACACGATATCGAACGCAACGCTCCGAGCAATTTCGTAAGAAGTTCCGGTGTTGTGAACGCTTCTCCGCCAAATGCATTCGGGCAGGAAATATTTATCGTATAGAAATCACCGACCTCTTCTTCGTTCAATCTCTTGAACGAATATGCGTAATCATCTATTCCGGCCTGCATAGGAACGGAAATGGCATCGTTCGTGCGCGCTATAGAAATGCCGATCACATAGTCACTATCTCTCCGGATGCTCTTCAGACGTTCGATAATCTTGTCGACACCGTCATTTCTCAAACCCTTATTGACGATGATACTGCCTGAGCGTGGCAACCTTTTCATTCTAGGCCTGGAATTGCCCGCGCAAGGACGCGCCGTGACGGAACCAACCTCTTCTCCACCAAAAGCAACATGTGGCAATATGCCGGTCAATCGCCCATTGTAATCAAATCCGGCCGCAAGAAGTACTGGAATGCGATATTTTATACCGTCTATTTCCTTGGCAATTCCCTGTTTCCTGTACCCATAAAATAATGAAATGATTCTTCGGCTTATCGCGAATTGGCCGAGCATTTCGCCCAGAGTGATAAAAACATCATGTACCGATTCCGGATCAAATCTGAACAAGATCGGCTTCAAAAACCATTTGTACATTCTATTCATATTGGCCTATATTAACACAAAAACCGTGTCTTTGAGCTATATGTCATTTGTACCCTCGATCAATTCCGGTTTTGTCGGACTATTTATCTTGGGTGGTGGCAAAGGTATGCCCGAGGCGTCCGTAGGCACGTCAGAACTCGTTGTAGTGGATGATGTGTCGGTACTGGTATTATTCACATTGTTCAATTCTTGCTGCAAATCATTCACATTGTCCGTAACATTGCTCACAACATTCGCCTGATCGCTTATATCGGTAGCGGAAATATTATCGCTCGGTGGAATATTGTTTATATCCGTATAACTAGTGTCAGTATCGCTCGAGGATGATGTGTTTGTCGTACTGCCCGTATTACTGTTATCGGCGGTGACACCGGAACCGCTCTGATCAACACTTGTATCGGTATTTGACGTAATGTTTTCGATAGTTGAAACCGCCTCTTCGGCGCCACTGATCGCTTGGTCGATCGAAGTTTTGATATTCGTGGCCTCTTCGACGCTTACGTCTGTACTATCTATGCTTTTGCTTATATCTTTGAGCTCATTCACGATATTGTTCACCTCATTTACATATTCCTTGATCTTCGCAACATTTTTCGGATCAGTCAAAACCGGTTTCGCATCGGCAAATTGCTTCCATTCGTTTATGGTCTTTTTGAGACTGTTCCTTACACTCTCGACTTTGGCCTTGATGGCACTGTCATTGTTGATAACAGGCTCATCGACGATGGCGACAGTTCGTTTGGCGGCATCGAGAGCCAGATTGAAAGATCTCGTCGCGCTCATGTCATTGAGCCTGAGAGTTTCCGTTTGCAAAGACGCTCTTGCGGCCAACAGATCGGAAGATATCTCCTGCGCCGTACGCGGCGCATCCGGCTTTGTCCGCAATGAAGCGTTCCTAAGTATCTCATCCGCCGAACTATTGCTATTGAGTGCACTGGCTACAAAATATGTCGCGCCCAATAGTACCGCCAGACCGGCTACAACTACGGCGCCAGAGAGAGCATTATCTCTTATCGTTGCCATAAGAACATTATATGACAATCCCGGTCCTAAGCAAAACGCAAAAATCGCGTCACGCGCG
>JAMDBV010000009.1 GCA_023487965.1 Patescibacteria group bacterium | reverse complement strand
GTATAGTTCTCGGCTGGCGGTGCGGCGGTTTCCCGAAGGACGATTGGGCCTCATCGCTTTGCGGACGATGCTCATGCGCGCCCCGGCGACATGACGCGACGCGGTCCTTGCGTGCGGGGAAATATTGTGCGGTTGATTGCGTCCCATAATCTTGCGCGCGCCTTTGCCGAGAACTATACGGTGGTGGGGCGTCGCATTCGTGCCAGTTGTGCTTGCGGCGACGATAGCGTCGAGCTTGCGATCTACACTGTTTCCGGCATTATCGCCCTGCAATGTGCGTATTTCCGGACGGCGTCTCGGCATACCTCTCGAAGCAAAAGGTCTGTTGTAATTTTGCGAACTTCTCGCATGTTGCGGACTTCTGTGTCCGCGATTTGTATTATCTTCTTTGTTCATTGACTTATATTTATAATTAATTACGATCAAATATTTTCCAAACAGTTTCGGTGTCGATATACCAATCTCCGACAGAATTCCAACGATCCTGCGTGGTCGTGATGTATCCGAGATCCACGCCGTTCAAAGTCTTTGGTATGGCGTATATGAAATCGGGACTATACAGAAATACTGCCGGCAAGTCGCTTTTTATGATGCTGTCGAGACTGTTGTAATCCTTCTCACGCGACACGGGATCGCTGCTCGAGCGAAGGTCTTCGAGCAAATCGTCGATCTTGCTATTCACATACATGGACACATTCAGGCCCGGTGAATTGCGTTGCGAAGAATGCCAGAATGCGTAGAGATCGCCGTCCTTGCCGATCTGTTCGCCGAAGAGAAGAACATCGAATTTTCTGGGCTTGATAACATTCTGGTAAAGATCACCGGATTCGAAGACTTTGATGGTGACATCGGCTCCCAGTGCGCGCCAATACGCCTTGATCAATTCGGCGGTCTCTTTTAGATCCGGGGAATCGGCGGTGTATATGCTAAACGACATCGTTGTCGAAGCGCTTTTGCCGTTTTTCTTCTCGAGAATGCCGGCATCATTTATCTTCCAGCCGTCCTTTGCCAGAATGGCCTGCGCGGCCGCGATGGCGTCGAGATTGTTGGTCGATGAAGCGACAATGTCATCTGTCGACAGAGATGGCGGCAAAGGTCCGTTTATGGGCGTACCGTATCCGTACATGATCTTGGACACGATTTCGTTGCGATCGATCGTCATATTTAACGCTTTGCGTATATCGGCATCGGACAAAACAGTCGCTTGATTCTGGTTGAAAAATAGTCCGAAGACCCTCGGCAATGGTGCGTGAATGATCCTATAGGCTTCGGCGGTATTGGCTTCGAGCCTGCTTGCGGCGGTCGGAGATATTGCGGCGGCGCTGTCGATGGTTCCGGCATTCAGGGCTGAGAGCATCTTGTCTTCATCGGCAAAAAAACTGAAGACAAACGAGGATATATATGGTTTCTTCGCATAATAATCTTTCCAAACATTGAGAATGTATTGGACCGGTATGCCACCGCTGTCCCGTGAAATGGAGGATACGCGATACGGGCCGGTACCTATCGGGTCGAGATTGTACTGGCTGAATATGAATTGTTCGTCGCTGACACTGCCCCATATATGCTTGGGCAGTATGCCGACGGTGGTATTTGACATAAAAGGCGAATAGGGTTTTTTGAGAATGAATTGTATCTCATCGTCACTGATTTTCTTTACGGAGATATTGGCCCAATCAGCTCGGCGCGGACTCTTGAGATTCGCATCCTGGATCTTCTCGACTGTAAATGCGATGTCATCGGCAGTCAGTCGGATACCGTCATGGAAATAAACATTTGGCTTTAGTTTGAAGTCGTATGTCAGACCGTCATCTGAAACACTGTAAGAATCCGCGATGTCAGGAACCAGTTTACCATTCTGGTACTTCAGAAGACCGGAATATGTAAGCGAGGCAATGTCTTTGTCGACATCAGTTACGGCGAGTACTGGGTTCACGGTACGAGGCAAACCGATGACGCCTTCACGGACGGTTCCGCCGCTCGTCGGTACTTGAGCCATGAATGGCAAGGCGGACGCGCGCACCATGATGATAACCATGACGGTGGCCACAATGATAAATGTACCGAATATTACTTTTTCGGTCGCCGAAAAGCGACTTATATATTCCAGAATGGTCGAGCCATTCTTCACGCGTAATTCTTTTTCCACGAAATTGATTTTACTTTTCTAATCGGATAATTAAATAATAAGGGAGACTAGGCGAGATTCGCCAAAGCGGAGAACGCAAAGAGGATCGCAACCACGATAGTGATCGAAAACAGCCACTTCTCGGCTCCTCTACGGGTATGATGAGCTGAACTCCAATTGTCGCTGCCGCCGAAAGCGCCGCCGACTTGGGCACCGGTTCTCTGCAGAAGTATCGCACCTATCAGTATAACAGATAGAATGATTTCGAGATAAGGCAGGACTGATTTCATTGATTCAAGGTTAGCACGGTGGGGTATTGGTGTCAATATTGCCATTGATATACTTTTGACTATAATTAGCGGTACAAATATAGGATTCGTATGGATTCGCATGCGGATCCGTCAATTATTAGCCATTAAGTCAACTAAAAATATTTCATATGACCAAAGAAACAAAGACAAAACTAGAACCGTTGCAAGATCGCGTTCTTATCGTTGAGGACAACGATACCAAAGAGCGCAAGACTTCGTCCGGCATCATCATTCCGGTCACGGCAAATGAAGACAAAGGAAGCAAACAGGGCAAGGTAGTCGCCGTCGGAAAAGGCCGTATGGAAGAAGGTAAGCTCATCCCGGTATCCGTCAAAGTTGGCGAAAAGGTACTTTTCCAATGGGGTGATAAGGTCAAGATCGGCGAGGAAGAATATTATATTGTGAGAGAGAGCGAGATATTGGCGATTATCAAATAATTGGAATTAAAACTCTATGTCAAAGAAAATCATATATAACGAAGAGGCGAGAAAGACTTTGAAGCGGGGTGTGGATGCGGTCGCCGATGCGGTCAAGATCACTCTTGGCCCTCGTGGCCGGAATGTTGTGCTCGACAAAGGTTACGGTTCCCCGACAATAACCAATGATGGCGTGTCTATAGCAAAAGACATTTCACTCAAAGACAAATTCGAAAATATGGGCGCGGAAATCGTAAAGGAAGTGGCTTCAAAGACAAATGATATCGCCGGCGACGGTACGACTACGGCAACTGTTCTTTTACAAGCTATCATCAATGAGGGTATGAAGCACACTTCCATGGGTGTAAACGCCATGGCTGTACGCACGGGTATCGAGGAAGCCGCCAAGGACGCCGTCCTTGCTCTAAAGAAAATCGCAAAACCTATCAAAACCGTCTTTCCCAACCT
>JAMDBV010000023.1 GCA_023487965.1 Patescibacteria group bacterium | reverse complement strand
CAGGGTTTGGTACGCTGCGGCATCAGGGCGAAATTGAGTGAAGATGCGAGCACAACCGTGCGCATGCCCCCGTTGCGCAAGATAATGACACCGTCACGGACTTCTTGGATCGGTACGAAATCTTGGGTTGTTTGCGGTTTTGTGGCCATTATTTTTGATTCTTATTGGAGTATATGCTTTCTTTTATGTCCAAGCTCCATGAAAGGTCCTTGAGCTTGCTATCGGAGATTTTTGGTACCATTACTGACGCGTAATTTTTTATTTCTTTTGCCGCGGACGATGTGCTTGGTGGCGCCTTCTTCTCCTCCTTCTTCCATATGTACAGCTTATTGCCTCGCCAGTATTTGAATGCGGATTCGGCGACGTTTATGAGCGGGAAATGGCCGTATACTTTGTAGAATGCCAATGAAACTGATATTGCCATGATGATGAGAATCGGCACAAAGGCGACTGCAAGATTTCCGATAAGGACGTAAACGATGAATGACATGCCTCCTCCGCCGACGAGGTAAATGAACTGTTTGAGTGTGAGTTGGCCGAAGATTTTGTCTTCAACCTCGATGAATTGAGGTACTTGGAAGCGCATCGCTATTATTATAACCTATGCACTGCGTTTTGCGCACTTTATTTGTGGAACAATCAATCGATCGGTTCGCGGTACGGATCGCGGTCATAATTTTTGACTTCCGGTCTCGGCATTTTCTTTGGCGTTTCCGATACGACAGGCGGTTTCGGCACGGTGGGTATAGCCTCCTGCCTAATCTGAGTGGTAGGTATATCTGGTCTTTGTATTTCTGCCGGCTCTTGTGGCTGATATTTCGGTAAATCACTTTCTTTTAGTTCCGGTTCCGGCACGGGCGTATTTGTCGCCAAAATCTCCGGCCCTGTAATCGTTGTTGATTGCGGACTTATGACCATAGGTTCAAATACGCTCGGTTTTGCAGTATTTCTCTTTGGTGTATCAACCGTCTGTTCCTCCAGAGCATTTGCTGTCGGCTTCTGCTCCACATTGTTGTTTACCGGCGGCGCGATCGGTGCAGATGGTGCTTTCGGCGTGTCTGATGTCATCGCCGGCACCGATGAGATATCTCTGTTCATGTCCGTATCTTCTTCGACTGGCAGATTCGCTGGAATTTCAGGCTCCAGAATCGTCTCCGGCACATTCATCGGTTCTATTTTTTGCCATGAATCAGCTTCCGGCGAATGCCCTTCTCTCTCGATCTCAAATCCCCCGGCTTTTTCCAGGGCGGATATGTGTTGTTCACGGATAATCGAGTTGCTAGCGTTATTATCTACAGCTTTCTGAAACATCGGTCTCGGCGTGGGTTCCTGTGTAGTTTTTTCCGGCGTGCTCTCTTCCGTCGCGGAACTTCGACTATTGTCATCCATATTCATGAGATGCTCTCGTATTGTCACGAGCACTTCGTCATTGATGTCTTTTACTATTTCTGAGGCTGTCTTACGGTCAATAGAGCATCTGGAAATAATATTTGACGTGAAGTCTTGCGATTTGGTCAGGCCGAGCATAAGTAATCCGCATTCATCGACCAATTCACCGATTTGGTCAATCATCAGGTTGTGTTTCTTGCCTATCTCTTCCAATTTGAGATTTATTTCTGGGGAAACCAAGACTTCCTGTATTTCAGGTGTTAGCCTGTCAAAAGCGCTCTGTATGTCTTCGGCCGTGTATTGCATATTTATTTTTTGTTCTTATCACTATCTCCACCACCCTTCTTTTCTTCTTTGTCACCACCTTCTTTATCTTTAACTCCCGCTATAATTCTATCTACATTTTGTTTATCTTTTTCTTCTTCCGCCTTTTCTATTATTTCATCTAATTCGGTAATTCTCTTCTTTAAGGTTTCTTGTTTGTCCAGATCAGTTTGCGATGGTGCCTTGCCTGCTGCAAATCCAGTACCAGCCGCCTCTCTCTCTAGCCGTTCGTTAAGAGAGTCGAGCTCTTTCTGCTTCTGATCTCGCTCCTTCTTATTCTTACCAAGACCTTTCAACAGAGCTTTTTTGCTTGCCTTCTCATTTATCTCCAAGACTGTCTCTTGGGCTGCTCTGGATTTAAGTGTTCGGCTAAAGACAGTGGTTCTTGTAAGACCCTCCGCCCATCTTAGTGGGTTAAGGGCAGAGAATTTTCCTAGATTTGATAAGTATTTTGCTTGTCGATCCTTTGCCGCACTTTCCGCCTCCTCAAGTTCTTTAGCATTTTTGTATTTTGTCTTATCAACTTTTCCGATATTTTCATACATAGAACTGTAAGCTTTCTTTTGTGCTTTCAATGTTGCCTCATAGCCACCCTTCTTGCCGCCGACAATATCCGCATTTCCGACTAGAGATAGTCCTTTTGATATTGCCAGACCGGCCCCAGGTGCCACCGATGCGATTCTGCCAAAGGTTTTCGAATGTGCCGCCATATAAGACGCCCTGCCGACAGTGTTTTTCCCGAGCCACGACCTCGCCCCCTTAAACCAACTTTCCGTCAATTTCGATCCCGCCCCCGCTATGCTGACCGCTCCGATAAGAGGCGCATTTAGCATTACCAGAACGATTGCAAAGCCGACAAAGAGTGATGTAAAGTCACCCATTGAACCCGTATTTGCCAGACCGCTTTGGCTCGACACTGCCAGCATATTTAGTTTACTCTCCGCCAAAATCCTGATCGCCACATACATAAGCATCATGTAGACGGGCAGGAATAGTAAATGTGCCTTGAATTGACCCCACCACATGTCGGAAGCTTTCTTTAATTGCGGCATGGCCATGGCCGCTATCCATATAGGCGAGAATGCCAAAAGAAATATGAGTACCGCCAATCGCAATATACATGCCGCTGCCGCACCGATGAAACTTAAGCTTGCGAGTACCATGACAATAACACCTCCCACACCTATCAAAAGTATACGCAAAGGTGTCGAAGCGGTCGTTGCACCCCCCGATCCGTCATTGTTGGCACTTATTACTTTTCCGGTATCGTACCATTTGGTAACAGACAATGCTCCCATAAATATATCCGATAAGCCTCCGTCCCTCCATGCACCATTCGTCCAATCTGACCATGATGAAGTCGAAGTCAGTTGTGGTTTTCCCGGAGTAATTGCATCATAGAATTCCAAAGTCGCAATGTTTGAGGCGTCAATCATGACTCTCGCAAAGAAGAAGCTGAAATTTATCAATATTCCCATGATAATGATGCTGAATATGAGACTAGAAAAATTCGCCTGTTTAATCCCAAGTATCATCTGCATTGCGGCCCAGAGAATGATAAAGATAAGTATCATACTGGCTAGATCCCTTATTATTCCCCAGACTTTAAATATGACATCAGAATTATTCACGAAATCTCCTATATGCGTTGTTAGGTACACCGAAACATTCAGTAATGTGCCTGTAACACCGACCAGCCATGATGCCATTGTGAGGAATACCTGCACCCCGTTTGAAGCAATAGCCCAGACAAAGTCCCATGCGTTTAAATCAAATAATCCCGCATGCGCCACATGTCCCTGAATGAACCACGCCACAAAAGCAATAGCAAGGATTGGCAATATTCTTTTGTAATTTTTTCTGATCATCGTTTATTCAACAAATAAAACATCGCGCTTTGCTGGAAGTTGTTGCAAGCACTCTGGTATGATGCCGCCTTGGTATTCCATCCGGGAGCTTCCTTTTGCGCTTTTGCCAGGTCCTGCTCCGCTTCCGGCATCCTGCTAGTCGCATCGTTGTTCGCAGATATGGCCGCTTGTACCGCCTGCGAATACAGATCGGCGCTATTATACGCACTGGCCGATCGACCGGCCGATCGGTTGAGCTCATCAATCTTGCTTATCTTGCTCTGCGCGTCATATTGAGCGGCGCGCAATATGGTCAGGAACGGATTGACGATGTTGAGATCGGCGTCGATAAGTGAAATCTGTCTATTGGCATAAGAAATTTCCGATACCGAATACGTTTGCGGTTGTGCGGATTTTTCCAGGAAGCAATTCCGGGCCGTCTCGAGCCTATTGGCGCTTTCGCTCATGATGTTGACCGCCTGATCGTATATGCCCTTGTACTGATTTACCGCTTCGATCGATTGAGTTGTTATATTGGCCGCTTGTGTTTGGGTATATATCGTCTGTTGCTGTACCATCGTCTGCGTATTGGCTTGGATCTGATTTGTGAATGATACGCGACCGCCGGCTGTACTGCTCACGGATGCCAAGCCGTTGGTGAGGACCTTCGTGACAAGTTGTGATACCAAGGCATCGATAATCGCATTGATATTGTTTGCCAGATCCAGTTCATCTACGGTTGAACCCAATTGCTTTTGCAGAGAACTGGAAATAACAGAACCCGGCGTTTGCGTCTGGCAATATTTGACCGTGGCTGAACCATCCTTGTGCATATCAACCGTATACCTTGGATCTGATAGGTAATATGAATTGGAGGTCGCTCCAGGATTCAGTTCGGTGATCGTGTCACATTTTTTCCATGAGAGGAAGCCGCTACCGCGATTGAGCTCGCTATTTAGCTGTCCCTTCCTAGCTTCAATTCTCGACTGTAGATCCGCTTGGGCCATGAGATATGCTCCGCTAGGGTTGTTCCTAGGATCCATAGTAAGAGCCATGAATCCTTCCCAGCCACCTTGTGAGAAATCCCCTTCTAGGAAGGCTTTTGTTGCATCGACACTGTTGCCATTGATACTTACTTGGTTCGGATTGCTTAAAACATCGCCGGACATAATGTCGCCGAGTGTTGCGCCATTTGGACTCGATGTGAGCGTCACGTTGGCTCTTGCATTCTTGGCATTGTTGATGACGGTCGAGAGTGTACAGGCATAACGTTGGTCGACTAGTTGGCTCTGGCCCAAAGCCAAGGCCAGACGAATGTCCAAGTTGAATGGCGAACAAAGCCGCGAAAGGACGCCTGTTTGAGCTATGAACGCTCCGGTCAATTGATCGCCGACGTCCAAAAAGAACGCTTCGGGGTTTGTTATGAAAGAAGGATTGCCCTCGAATCCGGAGTTGATCCAGTTCACTACGCTGACAGTCATTTGGTGCAGGATCTGTCTGGCAACCATAGTGGCGATGCGGTCCAAGGTAAAATCTTTGAGGTGTTTCATCGTCGAATTGTAGTCAAGACCGGTGCTGATCGGTACCGCGATGGCGCTTGAAGCCGCACCCTCTTGTGCCTGTGCCACATTTGTAAAAGGCGCACCAATCGCAAAAGCCAGAGAAAAGACGCATATCAATGCAAAATATTTCTGATTTTTTTTGGAAAACAAATTCATATTTTATTGATATCCGAACGGCATATTCATGCTCGTGTAATATTGTCTGATATTATTCACGGAATCATTGATGCTTTGCAGTCCTGTCAGTTCAAAATTCAAGGCACCCAATGCCAGAACCGGATCAGTATCGACATGACGCAATGCTTTTGCATTGAAGATCTGAATATTTATACCATTCATAAGGTCCAAGTGAAATTGGGCCAGTCCTTTTGGCACCGGCAGAGCCCTCAGCGCATTTTCTGATTTTTCATATGCGGCAATTATCGGATCAATCTTCGTAAGTACGCTCATGTCGTCATTGCTCAAAGCGTTTTCCGCAATATCAGCCTCATTTTCGCGCGGCATATAGTTTGCCATTATATTGCTTACGGAGTTGGCATAATTGGAAAATATCTGATAGTCCGGAATGTCGACAACCTTGATCGAATCAATCGTCAAACGTTTTGGTATCGGAGCATTGTTGATACTCTCGGCTATCAACTGATCCGTGACGTTGCCGATCGTTTTCTCGTCAGTGACCAAACCGGCTTGTTGCATCTGCATAAATTTGACCAAAAATTCTCTGCCCAGCTGGTCCGTCATGGTCAACGGTTCATCTTTCGCGCTTTGCGTAGCTGATACGTTTGTTTTGTATTTGACCGTTGAGCTTGCATCGCCGGCCAGGAATTTTTTTTGCCAAGAATTGTCAGCCGCGCTGGTTACGTGGTAATCATAAGGTTTTTCGGCCAAAGCGTTCTGACCCGCTTTGTAACTGACTTTGCCATTCTGGCCAAATCGGCTATACCAAGAAAATCCGATGACCAAAACCGCCAGTAATACCGAAAAAAAGACAGTAGATTTGCGCGGGTATAATCTAGCCATACTAGGATAATTATATCGGAAAATACAGCCAAAATCCGCAAATATTGGGGACAAGTTAATGATTTTTCAATCTATGATGTATAATACTCCCATGAGTCAACATGAAAGACATAAACATCTTTTCTTGGTAGCGATGCTGGCGTTTATTGTCATATTTGTACCAACGCTTCATGTTGCGGCTTTTGCCAACATGCCCTTTGGTGGAATGGTAAAGTCCATTGAACCATGTGATGACGGTCTGCTTTTGTATGTCAGAACATTCAAAGGGCTGATGCCGTTTATGTGGGAATATGGTCAGTTGCCGTACATGATGCATATTCCTCCCCATCCGGGTCAGAATCTTTTGGGCATGTCATCATATATTATGAGCCCATGCTTCGTTGGTCCGGAATACATAGGTCAAGGTTTTCAGATCCTATATCACGGTTCGAGCATATAGCGATAGATGGCGGTTTTACGGCTCTGTTTGGCACTCCTTCGCCAATTCAAACCACATATCATTGCCCAATTCCTCGGCCCTGACCTTTTCCGGTATCGAGAGTCTGTGAAATATTGCGATCAGTTTTTCCCTACCGCAAAGGGGTGTCAGATTGCTAATCAACACTTTCCTTTTGTGCGCAAAACCATTTTTTACGATGTCGAAGAATTGTTTCTCGCTGATATTATTTTCCTTGAATTTGCTGTCGGAAATATTTTCGATAGCTATGATCGCAGAATCAACATTTGGTGGCGGGACGAACGCGCCTCGCGGTACTCTGGAGACAATTCTCGGCGAACCGTATGCCTTGACGGATATCGAGAGCAAACTTTCTCTGCCATCGTTTGCAATGATGCGATCCGCCACTTCCCTTTGGATCATAAGAGTCATTTGTTTTGGTCGATCTTCGTTCTCGAGAAATTTTTGCAATATTGCTCCGGTGATGTAATACGGAATATTTGCAACTATAGAATATGACCCTGTTGCAAACAGTGTACCTCTATCCATTTCCAAGATATCACCGTGAACGATATTCAAACGATTATTTTTTATTTCCTCCGAAAATTTTTCCTTTAGTATTTCTACGGCGCGAATATCCGCCTCGATAGCGAGCACATTTGCACTGGCTTGCAACAACGCTCCTGTCAGTACGCCGGTACCGGGTCCGATCTCGAGGATATTGTCATCTGCTTTTATGTTAGCGGCGGAGATCATGTCGCCGATCGCGCGTTTGGAATGGAGGAAATGTTGTCCCAATGATTTTTTTGCTTGCATATTTTTGTTAGAAATCTATAAATATCGCTTTGGCGCCGGAAACCGTTTCTCGCGGAGTATCATCTATGAGTGCCGGATCAATGTCGGCGATGAATTCTGAAGGTTCACTTATCTTCTCGCGGCCATAGACATTACGGATTATCGCATACGACAGGCACAATTTCTTCTTCGCTCTGGTTATGGCGACATAGAATAGTCTGCGCTCTTCTTCGCGTTCTGACAGACTCATGTTTTCTTCATCGATATGTTTGAATGGGAATAACTCTTGTTCCAGTCCGGCAACGATCACCGCATCAAATTCCAGGCCTTTGGACGCATGTACTGTCATCAGACGAACCGCGTCTTTGCTCTCATTCATCTCGTCTTGGTCGCCTGACAGAGCCACATTCTCGAGGAATGTCCTTATCGGGTACGGCATATCTCCCTCTTCGGTTGGAGTGCTGTCCTCGTCGACGATATCATCGTATTGCGATGCGACCGATACCAATTCGCGGACATTGAGCAGACGATCCTCGTTGTCGCCGTCCGTGTTTTGCATTCTATTTTCCATTCCAGTTTCTTTGATGATAAATCTGATGACGTTAGACGGCTTGCTCTTCCATATTTCCTTCTTCACATCATCCAGAAGTTTCCAAAATGAATCAATCTTGACTTGCATTGCTGACGGAAAATCATGATGGCCGGAAGCGAGCTTTGCCAGTGTCACCTTGCCGATACCTCTGGGTGGCGTATTTATGATTCGAGCGATATCGCCCCAGCTTTCTCGATTGAAAGAAGCGCGTATATAAGATATGACATCCTTGACCTCTTTTCTTTCGAAGAATTTCGTGCCCAAGAGCTGATATGGCAAGTTCTTTTTTATAAAAGACTCCTCGATTGCGCGTGATTGGAAATTGGCGCGATATAATACCGCTATCTCACTCGGTTTGGTCCCGGCGTCGATGAGCTCACGGGCGGTATCGGCGATCGCACGCGCTTCATCATTCTCGGAATAAGAGATCAAGAGGGAGATCTTCTCGCCGTCTACATTGTCCGTAAAGAGGTTTTTCTCTTTGCGCAATGAATTTTTCTTTATGACATCGTTAGCGGCGGAAAGGATGATTTTCGTTGAACGGTAATTGCGCTCGAGCGTGACGACTTTAGCTTCGGGGTAATCCTTTTCGAAGTTCAAGATGTTTTCGATCGTGGCACCGCGCCAGCTGTATATATTTTGATCTGCGTCTCCGACGGCGCAGATGTTCCGTGTCTTTTGGCCGTTCAATTCCTGGCCGGAAATAAGCAATTTGGCGATTTTGTACTGTATGCGGTTTGTATCCTGATATTCATCGATGTGTATATATTTCCAAGTGTTTCCGTAATGTCGGCGAATATCCTCATTGCTTTCGAGTAAACCGGCGCTCTTGGCGAGAAGGTCGTCGAAATCAAGTGACCCCTCCCTTTTCATTGAGATTTCGTACTCTTGCCATATTTGTGCTGTTACGCTATTTATAAAGTCCTTTTTTTGATCGGATATGCTGCTTGAGAAATTATCCAGTGTTACACCATCGCCTTTCAGAGTCGATATCTTGTTCAATATGAAGCCGGGATCGAATTTTTTGGGATCAATGCCGAGCTTTTCCATGGCAGATTTTACGATACGTTTGGAATCTGAACGATCGAGTATGGAAAAATGCTTTTTTAGCCCCAAATCATGAGCATGCGAGCGAATAATATGCACACCGAGGGCGTGAAAAGTAGAGACAAACGGTCTTTCTGACGATGAAATAGGCCGATTTAGACTCTTGTCTGAAGCAATAAGGGTGTTTACACGATCGCGCATCTCTCGGGCGGCCTTATTTGTGAATGTTATCGCCAGAATATTGTGCGGATTTGTACCGTGTTTGATCAGGTTCAACATGCGATGGGTTATAACCTTGGTCTTGCCGGAGCCGGCACCGGCAATAATGAGAACCGGGCCGTCAAGCGTGTCCACGGCGATCTGTTGTTCTCGGTTGAGTTTATCCATGAATAATAAATTAGCATGAAATGCGTGTTCATACGAATTGCCGTGCATAGATTCATACACGGTACAACCAATTTTGACGTCATATCAAATATTGTGTTTGTGTATAAGTATTGTTGACATTAATCGTTATGCTGATAGGCTTAACCCAGCAACCAAATGCCTTTATGGTTAAATATGGCTCAATACAGCCGTTTATATTTGGAAGCTATACAGGACGGATGAGCGAAAGATACGATAGCAATCGGGATGGAAAATCTATATGAAGTTAGAAAAACCACCCCTCAAAAAGCATAATATTCTTACGGCGCGGGCATATCCGTGGGTGGTTTCCGTGCTCATAGGTATGACTACCCTTTCCGCTTATTCGGGTACGGCCTATGCCGGACTCTTTTCATTTTTGTCTCCCATAGTAGAGGGTGAGCCGGTGTCGGCCCAGACGATAGTACAACCAAAGAGCAACAATCTGCAGACGTTGGCTTTACTTCAGGCCGCTGTCAATATGGATCCGAATCCGAACAAGACTTCGGAATTGATTCCAATCGCCAAGGGCGAGGTATTGATAGCCGATATCGCAAATTCCAATGAGATCCCGGACAATGACTTCAATACCACGATAAGCACATATACGGTAAGACCAGGCGATACTATTTCCGGTGTCGCCCACATGTTCAATGTATCGATCAATACGGTTCTTTGGGCCAACGACCTCACCGGCAAGTCAATATTGAAGCCCGGTCAAACGCTCATCATACTACCGGTTTCGGGAATTTCTTACGAGATCGCCAAAGGTGATACGGTTTCGACAATTGCCAAGAAATACAATGCCGACGTTAACGATATTCTCAACTATAACGACATTACCCTGTCGACCAAACTATCGGTTGGTTACAAGATATTGATACCGGATGCGGAACTTTCTCAAGCGCAGATCGCCACCAAGCGAAATAATAGCAATGCATCCGTGGTATCGAATGACGGCAGAAATTATCCGAGTTATACCGGATATTATATAAGGCCGATCGTCGGCGGTCATGAGAGTCAAGGTATTCACGGACACAATGCTGTAGATTTGGCCGCGCCGGTTGGTACAGAGATCCTGGCTTCCGCTTCTGGCCGAGTTATCATTAGCAAGAATGACGGTCTCTGGCACGGCGGCTACGGTAACTATGTGGTTATTTCTCACCCGAATGGCACGCAGACTCTATATGCCCATATGTTGAAAACCGCAGTTTCCGCCGGTGATGTCGTGAGCCGTGGTGAAATCATAGGCTATATCGGCATGACCGGCCACACTACAGGTCCCCATGTCCATTTCGAAATCCGTGGTGCCAAGAATCCGTTTTAGCGCTATCCGGCAACTTGTGATAGATAATTTCTCATTCGTATAGCTTCGTGCGATACTGCAACGCTTCCAAAATATGCTCTTTCTCTATACGTTCGCTTTTTGCCAAATCGGCGATCGTTCTCGCCACTTTTATAATTCTGTGGAATCCCCTACCGGATAAACCGAATCGCTGTGCCGATGTCATGACAATGCCTCTTGCCTGATCGCTTATTTCTACGCATTTCTCTATGTCGGACGCACTCATTTCACTATTGTAATGTTTGTCTATCTTATACGCTTCAAATCTGCATCTTTGGATTTTACGCGCGGCAGTGACCCGACTTCTTATGGTCTCTGATGACTCTGATATGGAATGCTTCTCGGCGAGTCGTTCGTAATCGATCTTATTTACGTTTAGCCATACATCGATACGATCCATAATCGGTCCGGATATCCGGTGTCTATAGGATTGCAATGTTTTTTCACTACATATACAGCTACCGTCTTTTCCCTTTCCACACGGGCATGGATTCATGGCGGCAATTAGTATGCATTGAGCCGGAAATGTTACCGTGCCCTTTGCGCGTGATATGGTCACAATATGGTCCTCGAGCGGCTGGCGCAAGGCCTCGATGACGTCTCGGTCAAATTCCGGAAATTCATCGAGGAATAATACTCCTCTATGCGCCAACGTTATCTCACCAGGTTTCGGGAATGCGCCGCCACCGACTATCGACGGGTACGAAGCGGTATGGTGTGGCGCCCTGAATGGCGGACGGCGCAATAGACCACTTACAAGAACTCTGGCCGCCGAATGTATACCTGTGACTTCTACCGAGTGCTCATAAGACAGATCTGGCAATATCGTAGAGAAACTGTTTGCGAGCATGGTCTTGCCGGTTCCGGGAGGTCCACTCATGAGCACATTATGGGCTCCGGCGGCGGCTATCTCTAGACCACGCTTTGCGATCCCATTGCCACGAATGGTTTGCATATCCACGCCCGAGACACTTTCCACTATGGGCAGTTCGATCGGTTTTAGTGTATCCATCTGGACGTCGCCGCATATATGCTGAACCAGCTGATCGAGTGATTTTGTTGGCAAAATACTGATATTTCTTGCCAATTGCGCTTCGGTTGCATTTGATTCTGGGATATATACTTCTCTATATCCCTTTGCTGGAAGCTGGCAAAGCATCGGAAGTATACCGGCAATACGGCGCACATTACCTTCGAGCGACAATTCGCCCAAAAATATTTTGTCTTCCGGATCGAGGTCTATCTCTTCGGCGGCGAGCAAATACGCCACGGCCATAGCGAGATCGAATGATGGGCCTTCTTTGCGCATGTCAGCCGGAGCCAGGGAGATAACCACTTTTTGGTTTTTCTGTTTTGGTGACTGGAAGCCGGAATTTTTGATGGCCGCGGAAATGCGATCTTTGGCTTCATCGATGGCTCGATCGCCCAATCCGACGATTGAGAAGCTATTCAAACCGTTTGAAATATCGACTTCGACAGTGACTGTCTCGCACTGAAGACCGGTTAGTTGAGCGCTGTATACCTTGGCAATTCCCATTGCCATATCATAACAATCGCGGATTAAATCCGAATGAAAAAAGTATTAACTTTGTCTAAACAAAGTATGAATTTTAGTTATGAGAATGCTTGATAGCGGTCCGAGCACTTGGATTTGCTTCAAGTCGTCCGCGCTCTATCTCACTGCCACAGACTTCGCAAATGCCATATTTACCCTCTTCAATCTTTTGCAAAGCGTCATTGATATCGGCCAATTGCTTTTCGAGACTACTCGATATAGCGGTGTTTTCTTCCAATTCTTCAAATTTGTCCGCGACTTCATTTTCGTCCGCGGCATCTACCTCGATATCGCTAGTAGCTTCCCATCCGCCGGGACTACCGGGTTCTTTCTTGCTGATATCGGCCAATCCGGCCTCGATACTTGCCTTTTCATCAAGTAATTTCTTTTTGAAATATTCCAAGTCTTTTTTATTCATAGTTTAATGCTAGCGCACAAAGCTTTTTTGTTCAAGTCGCGCGATGATTTCGGCCAATGTCCCCTCATTGCGGGCAAATACAAGGTGATTATTATCGACAAATGAATACATAAATATAATATTGCCGTATTGATCGACAAATTCTCGGACATCCTTATTCCTGACGATTCTGTCTATGAACTGACCTTTTATTGTGGGATACGGCGTTATGTATTTTTCAACTGCGATCGATGTTGTGCTTGCTGTGGACGTTGCATTTGTATCATTTGCGGTGCTTGTCGCATTGGCGTCCGATTGTGTAGACGTGCCATCTTGGGCCGTTAATAATGAAGCGTTATGTTCGTCGAGGAGCTTTTGCGGATCGGGCAAATACAAAGACAGATCATCTATGACGACTCTTTCCCACGATAGCATGCCGGAGAATGCATTCTGGAAATAATCGGTAGTCGCTATGACAAATGCATTATTGAAAGATCCGTCGGAATAAGATCCTAGCATCCAATCCCCATTGATTGTTCGTTTGAGCATATCTGGCGCCGATATATCGAGGCGGTTCAACATGTCTTGGCCTGTTATCTTAGTGCCGGAGCTGTCGACCAATATGATTTCACGTATGGTATTTGCCTCTTGTGGCTCATTCAAGGCCGAATCTACACTATTTACTATCTGTTTTGGCGCCATGTTTGCCACGCTTACCCTTTGTGAAAGGTCGGTTCGTATCAGCGTGTTATTAACGGTCGGTGCGGTAATCGGTGAGATGTTTGATATTGGGCTTTTCTTGTAAAAATAATAGACCGCGGTTATGCCGGCATCAATAAAGATAAGACTCCAGAGCAGTATGAATACGGTCCCGGCGAAACGAGATGGCTCACGGGATTCCTGTATCGGAACACTTTGTGCCGGCTCTGGTTGTTGTGGGCTTGTATCGATGCCAGCGCTCTGCATTTGCGGGTACTGTACCAAATTTGGTTGTATTCCTGACAGCCGAGGATTCGTCGAGGTGTTTTGTCTTGCCGGTGCAGACGCCACTTTTGTCTCTTGTGCCTGCCTTTTCTTTTCCGCCACAGCGATACTGGCCATGGAGGTCCGTCTCTGCGCCATGAATTCCGCAACGTCACTTTCGTAAGTGCGTAACGCTTTTTCGCTGAAGTGTGGGTTATTATTTTCACCGTTTTGGGCATCTATGCTATTGCCATTTGCGGCAGTATTTGTTGTTTGTGGTTTTGGTTCTGGCACAGGTGCCGGTGCTGGCACTGGACTTTTGTGCAGCTGATTGATATCCGGCTGTGCACTTTGGGTCTGAACGTCATTCATTTTTGGTGGCACGCTGACCGATGTCGTTGAATCGGAACCACCCGGAATACTAGGTGTTACAGACTGACTCGGTACGCTTTTTGTATCAGTTGCGTCTGCCGGATTTGTGACCGCTTCCGCCGTCGGGACGGGATCGGATGATTGTGGTTTGGATGGCATGGAAAATTCGCCCGCATTGGCGAAGCTCCCTGTCTGAGAGTCATTCTGGCCGATATTCTTCAAGGCGCTCATTATCTCTTCATTGAGTTTTTGTTTTGCCTCAATTGTCTCTGGTGTAGTGGCCGTCTTTATGCTCTCAACCTCGTTTACCGGTTTTATGTCGTCAGCAGAAATGTCGTATATTTGGTCCGGTGACGTTCTTGGGCCTTGAGTATTGTTGCCTTGATCGTTTTGCATTTGATTCTCTGGCATTTCCAATATTATACACCAAAAAGAAAATGCCACACTGTTTATGGCATTTCCTCCACGACCTAAACACCGAATGTAAGCTGGTTAGTTTCGTTTGTGAAAACCGTTTCTCGGTTTGGGCGTCTCTTCCTTCTTTGTGAAGAAGTTGGGTTCTGCTTGTTTGATCGATAGATTGATCCTGCCCTTTTCATCGATTTCCTTGACGACTACCGGAACCCCCATGCCTTCTTTGACGTATGTTTCTACACGTTCTACTCGGAACGGTGCCATTTCGGAGACGTGTACGAGCCCTTCGGCATTCGGGCCTATTTTGACGAAGAATCCGAAGTCCATAAGTCGTGTCACTTCGCCCTCGAATCGCTCGCCGGGCATGTATTCGCGGGTCATATTGTATATGATCTCTCGCGCCTTCTCAGCAGTTCCATTCTTGCCTGTGATGAATACAGAACCGTCATCTTCGATTGTGACATCTTCGACGTGCGTGACATCACGAATCTCGTTGATCGTTTTGCCGCCACTGCCGATGACGAGACCGATCTGATCCGGTTTGATCTTGATGGTAATTATTTCCGGCGCATTTGGTGAAATACTCTTTCTTGGTGCGGCAATCTCTTTTTCTATCAGGTCCAGAATTTTGAGGCGTGCGACCTTGGCTTTTTCAAAGGCCTCGCTCAATATGTGTAGCGGTATACCGCCAACTTTGATATCCATTTGCACGGCGGTGATACCCTCGCGCGTGCCGGCTACTTTGAAATCCATATCGCCATGGTGATCTTCCGGTCCTTGAATGTCGGTGAGGATCTTGTATTCGTATTCAGAATGCCCCCCTCCCTCCTCGGCGCGACGAAGCGTCTTCGTTTGCTTCGCAAAGTCGACACTTGTCGCCGCCTGCGACGGTCGGGGCTGACGCTCATCAATAGACCTCATCATCAATCCTGAAGCGATGCCGGCAACAGGTGCCTTGATAGGTACACCGCCGTCCATGAGCGCGAGTGTGGAACCGCAGACCGAACCCATCGATGTCGAGCCATTCGAAGCGAAAGCTTCGGAGACCAGACGTATTGTGTACGGGAATTTGTCCTTATCCGGAATGACGGGCACGAGCGCCTTTTCCGCCAATGCTCCATGACCGATCATGCGACGGTTAGTGCCGCCTATTCTACCCGTCTCGCCGGTAGAAAATGGCGGAAAATTGTAATGATGCATGAACCGCTTGTTCTCTTCTACGGTTACACCCTCGATGACTAGAGCGTCTCCCGGACTGCCGAGCGTAAGCGCTGACATCACGTGCGTGCCGCCCCTATAGAATATTCCGGAACCGTGAAGGATCGGTGAAACGCCGCCGGCTTTGACAAATAGCGGTCTTATCTCATCCATACCACGACCGTCGGCGCGCTTATCATTGTCTATTGCCTCATCGTGAATGAGATCATTGACAGCTTCCTCAAATATTTCTTGCGCCATACTCATATTGCCTTCCGGCATCGCCTCGGCAAACTTTTTGGTCCAGATCTCATTTATCTCGCCGATCTTTTCTTTGCCAGGTGTATCACTAAAGACATATTTTTTCAGAATAGGACTTATCTCCTCTTGGAACAATTCCATCGTGCCCGGCGTCGGCTCCGGCAATTCGACTTCGGCCTTTGTCTTTCCGACTTCGCCGATGATTTTCGATTGCCACTTTTGTATCTTTTCTATCTCTGCCGATGCTGTGGCCAATCCCTCATTGATGAGGGATTCTGACACCTCTTTGGAAGCAACTTCGATCATGTTTATCATGCCATCCTTGCCGCAGGCCAAGAGGTCGAGCTTGAGACCGCCTTCTTTGGACTTTAGATCCGGATTTACGATCCATTCCCCGTTATTACCGATCCGTGTTGCCGATGCGGGCCCATTCCATGGTATATCAGACGTTCCAATGGCGAGGGAGGCGGCGATTACCGCTATAACGTCGGGATCCTCATTTCCTATCGCTATTGTCGTAATAACGACTTGGACTTCGTTTCGCATCCTCTGATTGAAGAGTGGACGAATGGTGCGATCGACGACACGACCGGAAAGGATCGCCTCGGTTGAAGGTCGTCCTTCCCTTCTTACAAATCTTGAGCCGAGAATACGGCCGGTTGCGTAAAACCTTTCCTCATAATCAACGGTGAGCGGAAAAAAGTCACCATCTCTCTTTGCGCCCATGACGGCTGTAGCGAGCACAACCGTATCACCGTAGCGGACCATGACGGCGCCATTGGCCTGATCGGCCAAATCGTTGAATTCAGCGACCAATTTGCGGCCACCGACTTCAATCTCATATTCTTTTTTTATCATTATGTTTGCCGAGGCCCTGCCTCGGATTGTTATGCCGAGGTCGGACCTCGGCCATTTACCAGCGAATTTCAGACTTGAACGCCTTACGGCGGACAAACCTGCCTATTCGCCGGCAATGCTATTAATCTAATCGTGCGTCTATACTGTAACAGGTTTTTTCGACTATCGTTATATTGACAGTATGTGACATTAATGTTAATCTGTGCTTGGAATAAGAGCCTTGACGTGATGTCCTTGGTTCCGACGCCTCTATTGCAATTGAGCTGCAAGAGACAATAAAACTAATATCCGCGCGATGCGGGTAGAATGTGGCGTTATGCCATAGACAGGTAGATATGAATAGCGAAACTATGTGGCCCGAGAAGATTCAAGCCGTGTTTAAGCAATTTCCATGGCTTCGAGACATTGTGTCCGCCCGAGTTAGTAATGTGAAACGGGCGTTCGTTTACCGGTTCGATTGTTCGACTCTGGACAATGAAGCGCGTGAATCAAAAGAAGATGTCGGTGATTTTCTTCCAAAGTTCGTCGTTGGTGAAGCTGACTGGCTTTACTTTGTTAACGAATCAGGTAAGGCGACCGAATTGGGGGTAAGGACCAAGTTGGTCCGCCGGTTTCCATTCATCCGAAAACGTATTGTCCACGAACGCTATCGTCAGTCGGCAAGAAATGGAATCCGCTATGGAGATGCCTACGGAGCAAAATTCATGGTTCGCATCTCGTATAACAGGAAGGCTGGAACCGAGGTCTTCGTTTACAAGGTGTCAAAAGATTTTTTGGACATCGAGAGTTGGTACAAAGCGCAGGTGGAACGGATTAGTGCGGAGATAAGTCTTGAGGATTGAAAGTCTTGAGGATTGAAAAGAAGCTTGCACCATTGCCGAACACCTGCGCTTTGTACCC
>JAMDBV010000028.1 GCA_023487965.1 Patescibacteria group bacterium | reverse complement strand
CGATAGGCGGACTTATACCGTCGTTCTGGAATGCCGGAATGTTTTCAATGTCATCCATTATCCTGAGCACGGTCGGCGGTATAGTCGGTATTTGGGTAGGATTTCGTATATCTCAATCATTTTGACCAAGTGGTCTGAAGTTATGCACAGGTTCGACGAGATAGTCCTTCCCTCGATGATATAATTGTGTTAAGAGCCGAATCGATGTCTGCGGTATCGACTTGTTTTGTATTTGAAATATATAAATGGCTTCATTCTATGCATTAATAATCGCTATTGTCGCATTCACGATCGCCCTCATTGCGCTTATCTTCGCATGGCGCGCCGGCAAGCTGGATAAAGAAGAGGAGATAGAGCATGTCAAAGTCAAACGTCATCACGCCAATCCGGTCATGTCGCCGGATAGTGGCAATGACTGGGAAGCCGCCGGTACATTCAATCCGGCCGCCATCAAGGATGACGATGGCAACACACACATCATATACAGAGCGATCGGGAGCGATGGTGTTTCAAGAGTCGGTTATGCTTTCAGCAAAGATGGACTTCATATCGACGAGAAATTGTCGTATCCGATATTTGCTCTCAAGAATCCGCGCCGAAACATTCCTGACAAGGACAAGAGACCTGATCCTGTCATGTACCCTTCCGGTGGCTCGTGGGGTGGTTGCGAGGATCCACGTGCGATCCGCATCGGCAATCGCATATACATGACCTTCAATGCTTTTGATGGTTGGGACTTTATACGCATCGGGGTTGTATCAATCACGACAAATGATTTCTTTGCAAGGCGATGGAACTGGTCGAGACCTCTTTACATTTCTCCGGAAAAAGAAATTCACAAGAACTGGGTCGTTTTCCCGGAGAAAATAAACGGTAAATTTGCGATACTGCACAGTATCACACCAGAAATACAAGTCGACTATGTGGACAGTCTCGAAGAACTCGATTATGGGTCCAAGAAAATAAAAAGTAAGTTCAAACAGAGAGACAATAACGGCAATTGGGACAACTGGGTCAGGGGTGCCGGCCCACCACCCATCAGAACTGATATTGGTTGGCTCGTCCTCTACCATGCCATGGATCGCAAGGATCCATCTATCGGATACAAGCTCGGTGCCATGATCCTTGACACTAATGATCCGACAAAGATAATCGCCCGTGCGCCGGCGCCGATACTTGTCCCAGACGAATGGTATGAAAATGATTGGAAACCCGGTGTGGTATATGCCTGCGGTTCGACAATCAAGGATGGCAATCTGTATGTTTACTACGGAGGTGGCGACAAACATATCTGCGTAGCACATACTCCGCTCGATCAATTACTGGAATGGCTCATGACTTATGGTAAAATAGCATAATGTTTACACTCAACCGCTCCGAACACAATCCAATCCTATCACCGACCAAAGATCATCCCTGGGAAGCTGCCGCGGCCTTCAATGGTTGCCCCGTTATGTACAAAGGCAAATTGCATCTGGTTTATCGCGCAATGTCCGAACCGGAATTGCTAAAGGAGCCCCATATCCGAATGTCTACAATAGCGCGTGCACGTTCTGAGGACGATAACCGACATTTCACTGATCGGCGCGTCCTCGTCCACCCCGATCGAGATTTCGACAAGTTCGGCTGTGAGGATCCGCGGGTGACCGAATTCGAGGGTAGATATTATATCTTCTATACGGGTCTGGGCGGCTATCCATTCTCGGCCCAGAATATAAAAACGGCCGTCGCCATCAGCGACGACCTTGAGACCGTATCAGAAAAGCATGAGATCACCCCGTTCAATGCCAAAGGAATAGCCATGTTCCCTGAAAGGATAAATGGCAAGATCGGTCTACTTCTCACTGTCAATACCGACAATCCGCCATCCGATATCTGTTATGCCGAATTCGATAACATAGAAGACATGTGGTCGGAAGAATATTGGAAAAAGTGGCGCAACAATCTCGATGCGCACAAAATACATATACGCCGTCTACCGAGCGACCATCTCGAGCTCGGTGCCGCTCCTGTCAAAACAGACAAGGGTTGGCTTATGGTTTATGCTCATATTCAACGTTACGGTACGGCTGATGTGACATTCGGTATCGAAACAATCCTATTGGATCCGGAAAATCCGCGTAACGTAATAGGACGGACCAAGGGTCCCTTCATGGTACCCGATGCGTATTATGAGAAGGTCGGCATGGTGCCAAACGTTATATTCCCGTCCGGAGCCATGATCGACAAAGATCATCTCGAGATATATTATGGTGCCACCGATACATATTGTGCCGTTGCCACCATCCCCTTGGACAATCTCATCCGTAGCATCACAGGTGTCGAGAAGAAACAAATCGTACGCTTCCCCGGCAATCCTATCATTGCACCTCGACCAGGGTATAGTTGGGAGAGCAACGGCACTCTCAACCCTGCGGCGATCGAACTTGACGGACGTATCCATATCCTTTATCGCGCAGTCTCCAACAACAACGTTTCAACAGTCGGTTACGCTTGCTCTCACGACGGTCTCTCCATAGACGAACGCAGTGACAAGCCGATATATTTCCCACGAGCACCATTTGAACGTCGTGGCGACGAATCGACCAATTACGGTTGTGAAGATCCGCGTATCGTCAACATAGAAGGACGTCTGTATATGACGTATACGGCCTATGACGGCGTAACACCACGCGTGGCGATAAGTTCGATAAGTGAAAAAGATTTCTTGGACAAGAAATGGAGCGCGTGGAGTGAACCGCAAGTCATAACTCCAAACGGCATACCGAACAAAGACGCGACCATATTACCGGAAGCGATAAACGGCAAATATATGATGTTCCACCGCGTACATGAAAGCGTGTGTGCCGACTTCCTTTCCGCCTTGGACTTCACAAAAGAGAAAATCGATGAGTGTATAGAGATGCTTGCGCCCAGGAGGGGTATGTGGGACGGAGGCAAGGTCGGCATCGCCGCCCCACCGGTAAAGACCAAGAACGGCTGGCTCCTCTTGTATCACGGTGTTTCCTGGAGTACCACATATCGCGTGGGCGCAGTTCTCCTTGATCCGAAAGATCCAACCGTAATCACCGCTCGCACAGCGATACCGCTATTCGAACCCGAAACAGAATACGAACACAAAGGCATTGTCCAGAATGTTGTCTTCCCTTGTGGATTGGTTGTCCGAGGCAATAGCGTATTCATGTATTACGGCGCCGCCGATGATGTTGTCGGAGTAGCAACGACAAAGCTGACAGCGGTACTCAGGATGCTTGAAACATAGGATTCACTTATTAACGAATAATATATCTCTATGCCGGAGGTCGGTAAAATTATCATATTGGTCATATTGTCGGCGCCATGAGGCAGTTTCGCCAAGAATTGTGTCTCGAATTGCGCGAATCTGCCTCCGGAAATGACAGCCACTTTCTTCTTGGCCAGGAGCCTGAATAGTAGACCGGCCATCGTGGACTCTAGTGGGGATTTACTTGGTGCTAGAGTGCCGTCCAAATCGAAAATTATAAGTTCCTTATCCGGCATAGAGATATATTATTCGTTAATAAGTGAATCCTATGTTTCAAGCATCCTGAGTGAAAAAGAGAAAACCAAGATCATAAATGCATT
>JAMDBV010000022.1 GCA_023487965.1 Patescibacteria group bacterium | reverse complement strand
TGAAATGAAAAGTATATGAGAATTGCAACGTATCTTAATGTGACACCCGATGATATAAAAAACAGAAAGCATGATATCTGGATTGGTATAAGTCTTGGAAACAAATATTTCACTAAAGAGCATATAGAGCATTACATAAGATGGGCAATAGAAAATTCTAAAGATGAGGTGTTAATTGTTATTGCGGATGCTTTGCATGCTGTCAATCTGGAGGTACTCGACAAGAGAAGTCCAGAACGTGCTCTGAGAAAAGCAACGAAAATCGGTGATAAAAAGAGTGTGGAAATCCGGGAAATTATCTCGACTCTGACACCAGAGGAACAAGCGAAAATACGTGTAGTTAGATGGAACGATATAACTCAAAATGAGATATATCGATATAATTTATCTATGATAAAAAAAGAATTCTCAAGCAATAAGGAGTTTCATGACTTTATGATTGGTATCGTAACGTTTGGTCGAAATGATAGGGCCGACACGATCTCCAAGATGTCTCCCGAAGAATTGGATAAACTCAGTGATTACGTTCTATTCGAATTACCGCTTTTCGTAAATGGGGTACATGTTCAATGGAGCGATAAAGTCTACACTCTATTGCCATATCCCGGTTTAAATAAACTAGATGACCTTTGTATCGGTCTATCAAATAAAACAATGTTTCCAGATTTGGCAAAGAAGCTAAATCTGACAAATAAAATTGGTATTCTAGGGGCTTATGTTGATTGATATCTTATGATGGATCTATTTTATATTAGATTGATTATGTGCTGTTTCAGGTGGGGAAAAAGCTCCGAAGCCAGTATTGTAAAGTTCCGAACCCGTCTCACACAGCCGGCATGTTGTACAAGGTGATAGAATAAAAGAAGGCTAAGAATATATCTAGCTCGACATATTACGGACTAGATTGGAAAGCGGTCCTGACCCAATCCCATTGCGGTAATTGCGACCTACTGCCTATGTCCGAAGATTCAACGCCGGATGATGCTCATGTATTTAAGCTACCTCAACATAATCAATAGGTAATACGTCATAGACAATGTAACAGAAAAAGCGGAAGGGTTTGACCCTTCCGCCTCGAAGATGGTGCCGGTTGGCGATGTTACACCATTACCGGTTCCACTTTCCCGGCTGGCGGAATCGCTTCGCGAGTGAACTTCCAGTCCTGCACCCAGTTGAAAGATCGGCCGGTGAAGAGGTGAAGACGGTTTGTGAAAGATGTCGAGATCTTGTCTCCGAGCGCTGGTATTCCAGTCATCTTGCGGAAGTGCAAAATTTCGGACAACGTCGCGGAGGTCATACGGAGATCGCCTTGTTGCAGACGCGGATCCACCGTCATACCCCGCATCAGGTGGATTTCGAAGACCCCTGGGCGAATATGAGCCACTTTCGTGACTTGACCGACACAGGTGACCGAGTCTCCCTGTTTATAACTAATCAGTGGTAGTGGAAGCAGGAGATAGATCGCTGTTCCCAACGTCACCAGCCCAACACACAATACTCCAATAATCATTAGCATAAGGTACATTTTACATTCTCCGGTTGCGCTCAACAATGAGCAGGTTCGGCATTACATTACCACCTGAATGGTTATATGTCGAGATCACTGCTATATCTCTTTATTCACACCCACCCTTGAAATAATGATACGGGCGAGCATAATGTAAATATGAAAAATACAAATACAATTGTCGGGGTGTTGTCAGTAATATTGATCGTCTCCATTGTTATCAATATCGGCCAATACATGTCGGTCATGCAATTGCGCGATCGCCTCGCGACCACGAATGCTGTGATCGCGGAACAAAAGCAGGCCGAGATTCATGCCGCCAAGGCGCAAGCGGATCGCGAAAGACAGGCCGTGATAGACAAATTGAAGATCAGCTGGCCCACTGCAAATTCTCAACTCTGTTATGAACAGCAATATTCGATCTCATGGCAAACACCTCTCGATATGGAGGCGGTGACCATCAATCTGGTGACGCCGACCGCATCGGAACCGATGGATAGTATCAAGATCGGAGATTTTCCGGCATTCAATGGTCGAGGCGATGATGTTGGTTATGGTTCCACGCAATGGGATCTTACTGACAACAAAGGTCATGTCGTACCGGAATCAAAAGTCTATAAACTCATGATCGGCGGCACACTTGGTGGTCAATATATCTCAACTACCACCGACGGCGTATTCTCGGTAGGTTATTGTCGCTAGTCAAAAATATTCGCTAAATACTTGTCGATATCGCGCTGATCCATGTCGTAGAAATTTTTGCCTTGATTGTGCAGATCGGTCGCCAGCTTGACGCCGACAAAACGCCAATGCCACGGTTCGAAAACATAATAACCGTTATTTTTCGGATATGAAATTACAAAGCCGTACTTGTACGCGTTTGCGAGCATCCATGTATATGCGTTCGTATTGTCAAAACCATCCAATTGTCCGCCGAGTCCGGGAGTGATCATATCGACAGCCGTACCGAGTTGATGTTCCGAATATCCCTGATCGGCCGAGAATGAATTGGCGGTACCGGCGCCGTAATTGACCGTGTAAATACCTTTCAATGCTTTTTGTTCGTCAAATGAACGGTAAGCCGAGAATACGTATAATTTGACACCGGTTGAAGACGCGGCATTGACCATATCTTCGAGACGTGGCAAGACATCGCTTTGCAATAGAAGCTGTTTGCGATCGCTGTATTGATAGGTGAGAGGGATTTCGGAAAGCCGCGATGGAACATAGTTTTCATTTAGGAAATATACCTTTGAATATTTCTTAAGCAATTCCGGATCTGTCTGCGATAATTTTTGTAGAGTAGTCACGGTGCCAGAAAGATTGCCAAATTGATTTTGAAAACCACCCAATTGATTTTGCAAAGTGCCGACATTGTTGCGTTCTTCGGAAATGGCGTTCGACAGGGAAGTGTGAGTATAGGCCAGTTGCTCATTTAACGAGGCTGTAGTCGAAGCAAGCGTATTTGTAAGTTCTTTTGAATAGTTTCTAAGGTCCGCTATGTCATTCTGGAGCGAATCGGTACGAATGAAGAAAAAGACAATGCCGGCGATGAACAAGACCGTAAGAACGACAAGCGCCCCGATAATGTATTTGTCGAGTTTCCTTGGGATTTGCATATAGTTCGGTAATGAAATATTAGCATAAAAATATCTTATGTTATATGCTACGTGGTGATGTATAATCATCCTATGACTAGAAAAGCCCTTATCGATTCGGTTTCGGCGATTGCCTATATAATTGCAATATCGATTTTCCTGTATTTCGGCCAAGGAATATTTGGCGCAGGCAAGAGCATACTGGCGCCGATAACTATGTTGTCATTGTTGGTACTTTCTGCCGGGGTAACCGGTTCATTGGTCTTTGGACGTTCTGTGCTCTGGTATTTGGACGGGAATAAAAAAGACGCCATAGTACTGTTATTTTATAAATTTGTAATTATATTTGTATTCATTGTTATCCTACTCACGATTCTATTACTAACCTTCACCCAATTCCTTAGCCGTGAGAAGTCCAGACGCCTTCAGACATCCTCGTAGAAACGATGATTTGTTCCCGCGCCCTTTCAATGATCTATACACCTTGCTTCGGAGTTGGCTGGAA
>JAMDBV010000035.1 GCA_023487965.1 Patescibacteria group bacterium | reverse complement strand
AGACGAGGTCGGGATATTGTGACTCGACAATATCTTTTTCGACAGTGACTTATTCATAGCAATACCCGATGCCACCGATCCGGAACCGCTAAACGGTATTCCGTGAATTTCCAGAATGTGTTGCAGTTTTCCATCTTCACCGTAACTGCCATGTGTCGCCAAAAGCGCACAATCAATGCGATTGATCGCGTCTTCGATACTAGTATTCCGACCGTCGAAATTCCAGATACCGTCCTTGCCTATCAAAATGTCATGCGCATCGTATTTGTGAGAGAGTTCGTCATTTATAACGTCCAGAATATTTGAACCGCTCAAAAGCGAGACCTCATGCTCATCGCTCGGTCCGCCACGAATGACGCCAATGCGTTTCTTGTGTATCACGGGTTAATTCTAACATAATTCAGCACTGAAAAAATAATGCGGCGGCGTAGTCGAGAATGACCACGCCGCCACTCGGGAGAGATGGGAAACTCCTGTGCTCCTTGATTGCGTTGTTACAGCCATAGTCTAACGTACCACATAATCCCGACCTCGTCGATACCTATGAAAGGCCATGGCAAACCTATGCGCCTCCGCATTTACCGCGACAATATTTTGTCGGAATTTCCTGCATAGAGCAGCGTCGCCTATAAGTCTTACCGCTTTATGTCTATCGTCTTTTGTCACACCGATAACCGGTATGACCATTCTTCGCGACTTCAATATCGACTCCGCGACTTTGACCTGATTCTCATTGCCGTCAACGACGATGATATCCGGCAAATCCCATTCCGGATGATTGAGTCTTCTCGACAATATTTCGGCCAGATTGCGCAAATCGTCGTTCTTATCCACGCCGATTTTGAATTTGCGATATTCATTCTTCGCCACTTCCCCGCCGATCATTACAACCATCGCACCAACCACGTTTTTACCGGACATATGGGCAATATCATAGGCCTCGATCCGATTATTTTCCCTTGAATGTTTTTCTGAACGTTTCAGGAGTGAAATATCATTGATGTGATCAATAGCGTACAACAGCTTTTTCATCCGATTGGCTTCCTCAAAATGCATATCTTTTGCCAACGTCTTCATATCCGCTTCAAGAACCTTGCGTAATGTCTTCTTCCTGCCCTCAAAAAATAACTGAAAAAAACGAATATTTCTCATGTATTCGAGATGCGAGACCTTTTCCATGTCGGGTGATTTGCCGATCGAACGATAAAACGTCTCATGTCGTCGATCTAATGCTTTTTTATCCCTGAATGGAAACATCCGGCGCATAATCTTGAGACATTCGATAATAATACCGGTATTTATAAATGGTCCATAGCAAGCCCTAACGGCAAACGCGAGAGTCTTGTTGCGACTGTGATGCTCAAAATCGCGCGCACGCATGAGGAATATTCTCGGCCACTCTTCATCAGTGATGATGAGATATTGAGAGCTCCTATCGTCCCGTTCATCGACATTGTAATATGGCTGATAACGTTTGATGAGACGACTCTCTAGAATGACCGCTTCGAGCACAGAGTCGGTAATTTCCCATGTAATATATTTTGCTTTCGCGACCATATCGGCGATGCGAGCTCCACGTGTTTCTATGAGGTCATTTGCAAAATAACTTTTGAGTCTGTCTCTGAGTGATGTGGCTCGACCAATATAAAGCGGCCTTTTCGCATAATCGCGAAATACGTATATGCCCGGTTTCTCCGGAACTTTCAGCTTATTCAGGTATTGACGATTCATTACATTAGTTATAGCATATTTTTAGTGTTATGAAGCATCCTCCGCATTCGGAGGCATGGCAGATGATTATGTACGTGTGGCTTCCAGTCCTTATCATTGTAGCGACACTCATAAGCTACTGCCACGCCCAACGTTAGGGCAAGCCTTCTGCGAACCGTTGCGTGGGAGGCCCTTTTATTTATTGAGCACTCTTTTCAAATATTTTCCGGTATACGACTTTTCATTCATGGCGACATCTTCCGGTGTACCCTTCGCGACGATTTTGCCACCGCGCTCGCCTCCTTCAGGACCAATATCGATGATATAGTCCGCATTCTTGATGAGATCAAGGTTGTGCTCGATAACCACCACCGTATTTCCTTTGTCTACCAATTTTTGCAAGATATCGATCAGCTTCTTCACATCCTCATAATGCAAACCGACCGTCGGTTCATCTAAGAGATATATCGTTTTTTGTATATGCGCGCGATATAATTCCGACGAAATCTTGACCCTTTGCGCCTCTCCGCCGGAAAGAGTCGTCGCCGACTGAACCAAGCTTGATGTAGCCCAGACCAACTTCATTCAATGTCGCAAGACGGTCAGATATTGCCGGAATGTCCTCGAAGAATTTTACTCCTTCCTCCACTGTCATTTCCAAGATGTCATGAATGTTTTTCTTTCGGTATTTGATATCCAGAGTCTCTTTCATAAATCGTTTGCCATTGCAGATATCACATTTCACATAAACGGTCGGCAAGAAATGCATTTCGACGGCGATCTCGCCATTACCTTCGCAGGCCTCACAGCGACCGCCGGGACGATTGAATGAGAACCTGCCCGCGCCCCAACCACGCGCTCTCGCTTCGGGCTCGGCGGCAAAAAGATCGCGTATATGCGTCCACGCACCGGTATATGTGACCGGATTGGACCGCGGCGTGCGACCGATCGGCGACTGATCTATCAATATGGCTCTGCCGACATATTCACTGCCTTTAAATTCTCGGCAATTGATATTCTCATTGCTCCTGTGTCTCATCTCAAATCTGGCGGCGAGATTGCGATACAGTATCTCGTACATGAACGATGATTTGCCGGAACCGGAAACGCCGGTAATAACGTTGAATGTACCGAGCGGCAGATCTATGTTGAGATCCTTGATATTGAAAACATTTGCATTTCGTACCATGATCTTGCCCTTGGGCGAACGCCTACGCTCGGGAATATCGATGCGAGCTTCGCCACGCAAATATGCCAAGGTCAGAGAATCAGAATCGTTACGCTTTGCGGTCAATAATTTGTCGAGATAGTCGGCTACTATAACATTACCTCCATGAACGCCAGCACCGGGACCAATGTCGATTATATAGTCTGAGGCGAACATCGTATCCTCATCATGTTCCACGACCAGAATGGTATTGCCAATATCCCTAAGATGTAAAAGAGTATTTATAAGCTTATCATTGTCTCTCTGATGGAGACCGATCGTCGGCTCATCGAGCACATATAGCGCACCGACGAGCCCGCTGCCGAGCTGTGATGCGAGTCTGATACGTTGCGCTTCGCCGCCGGAGAGCGTATGCGCCTTGCGGTCGAGTGTGAGATATTCGATACCGACGTTGACCATGAATGACAGTCTGGACTCGATCTCCTTGAGCACAACCTTGGCGATTTCCTTCTCGGCATTTGTCAGCTTTATGTTGTGGAAATACGGCGACGCCTTCTCTATCGACATACTTGTGATATCAACGATGCTGTGACCGTCGATTTTCACATTGAGAGCTTCCGGCCGCAAGCGCGTACCCTTGCATATCTTGCACGCTTCATCGCTCCAGACACTCTCCGTACCGAGGCCGTTGCATGCCTCGCAGGCGCCATAGGGCGAATTGAATGAGAAAAGTCTCGGTTCAACTTCCGGATACGAAAAGCCGTCATACGGGCACATAAATTTGACCGAGAAG
>JAMDBV010000032.1 GCA_023487965.1 Patescibacteria group bacterium | reverse complement strand
GTTTGATAAGACTTTTTCGACAATGTTGAGTTCTGGTATCGCTATGGTGCGTGCTCTCGAACTGACTTCCAATGTTATCAATAATGAAGTCTATAAAAATGTCTTGGGCCAGGCGGTCGATGCTGTAAAAGGAGGCAAGACACTGTCGGAATCACTTTCGGTCGATCCGAATATTATTCCGGGTATCATGACGCAAATGATGAAAGTCGGCGAGGAGTCAGGTGAATTGGGTAATATCCTAAAGACAGTCGCGAAATTCTATACCCGTGAAGTGACGACGGCGATCGATTCGATTGTTTCGCTCATTGAACCGGCGATGATTATTCTCCTCGGTGGCGGCGTAGCGGTTCTCTTGGCGGCTGTGCTCATACCTATTTACAATATCGCTTCTTCGCAATAGTGCCACGCACTAATTTCCCTTATCGGGTTGACTTTATAGGTCATTGACAGCTATGCTCCATGTGATACGATTGACATGTATCTTTAGAGAAAAGCACTTCTTGGGGTCTTGTCCTCAGGCGGTGCTTTTCTTTTTGAATTCCAGTTTATTTCTTAGATTATCCATGAAATGAATCTTTTCTTTTGCCGTCTGTTTTAGCAGACTTGAACATTCACGCACGTACGGACTCAATACTATTTCAAGTTTATTATTCACATACAAATGATCGACCAATGAATAGAAGTCGCCGTCACTTGATACGATTATCGCTCCGTCATATCGATACCACTCCTTCATTACGGATAAAACCATATCTGCATCTACATTTCCTTTTATCTTTCCGTCCTCATCTGGTACTGTTGGTTTGAACATTAATGTAAAACCAGCTTTTTGTAAGTTGTCGTATAGTCTTTGATTTGAAGCCACAAAACCTATAAATATGAATGCTTTTTTGACATCATATTTCTCGGCAAGATATATTCTGAATTTTCGATAGCTCAATTTCCAACCGAGTTTGCCAATGCCCAGGTTGAGGTTTTGGCTATCTATGAATGCAAAGTTATTTCTTGTCTGTTTCATGGCCGTAGTTTACCTGTTTTGGAATGAGATTGCGAATTATGGTCAAAGCCACTGTCCATTTCCGTGAAAATACCGCTAAAAATCGTTATCCCCACATATGGCTTGCACCGTTTGTGTAACATTTTGCTATAATTAAGCGTGAACAACCTTATATTCAAGGTCTGTTGAGTGAATTATTAGTCGATTATTAATAAATCATATTAAAAAGTATGAAAAAACAAAATAAAGGTTTCACCCTTATCGAATTGCTCGTCGTCATCGCCATCATCGGCATTTTGGCGTCAGTCGTATTGGTGAGCTTGGGTAGTGCGAGACAGAAGGGTCAAGATGCGAAGATTCAAGAGCAGGTATCAAGTATCAGAGCTGCGGCTGAGATATATGCAGGCAACAATAACAGTAATTACAACATCTGTTCTGCCGGTTCAGGCGATACGACGGGTGTTTACACCTTGACTCAGTCTGCAACATATAATAACGCTACCGTAACATGTAATTCTGACGCTAATAGCTGGGCGGTTTCTGTACCGTTGGCGTCTGGTTCAGGGAATTGGTGTGCGGATAGTACCGGTGCCTCCCGAAAGATCGCCTCTGCGTTAGGCTCGGGTGTTAAGGCATGTCCTGCCAACTAAGTATTCATTTGCGTGAGACAAAAAACACCGCATCTCAGCGGTGTTTTTGTATTTATCTCTTATCCTTAAGAATTAGTGTAAATTCCGCAATTACCTTGTCATCAATGGTTTTGCGATCAAACGGATTTATATGTACCGACCTGTTGAACGCACTCAGTGCCTCACTATATTTTCCTTTTTCCATGAGGAATTCACCATCTCTTTTCGCACTTTCGGCCAGGAATATCCATAGAGATAATAGAGACATCAGTATAAGGATAGATGCTATTATTGGTTGCAAAGACTTTAACGATCTTGCTGTTTTGTTATGACCATCTTTGGTGATTGATATGAGACTACCGACGAATGCAAATAATATAATCGCTATTATCGGCGAATTCCAATCAACTTCCATCCCTATGTGTATCAGCGAAGTGAGGATTGCCGTCCAGAGAATAATCTGAAGGGAATTTGCTTTATTTGCGCGGACAGCGATGGTCATACGATAGACAACGGTAATTATCATAATCACGAATAGGAGACCAATGATGACACCTTGTTCGGCAAATATCTTCACATAGAAATTGTGCGGATCAGATGCGAAGTATTTCGTATCCGGTGTATATTTATGAATCGCGTCACCATAATTTCCGATACCGACTCCAAATAGTGGCGATTGCGAAACGACAATTGTGGCATCTTTCCAATACATAAGTCTGTCTGTAAATGCATTATTTTCGGCAGTCTCACCACTAAATATGTAGGAGCTATTGGGTATTGCCTGATTTACTGTCGTATCGGTATTTGCCTTTGCGGCAAACCATATCGCGACCGAAAGAATACTTCCAAGAGCGATGACAGCGACAATCCCTATTATTAAGTTTTTTACTTTACCCTTCAAACGCGTCGCCAAGTCATTCTTGGTCAAAATGCCTATTATTAAAATTGCGAGAATTATCGATAGCCATGTGCCTCTTGAGAAGGTTAGGATTAGATTTGAGAATAACAATATTGATATGCTGGCCCACAACGCTTTTGCCCTACTATTCTTGGAGGAAATGAATAGGTAAAGACTCAAGAATAAAGGAATAATCAAATATCCGCCGTATACATTGTGCAAGCCAAAAAGGGAATTGAGACGCGGATATGAAGTTAGACCGATGACGATGAAGAAGTAAGTCGCATGAATGGCTACAAATGCAGCACCGATAACAACTGCTTTGGCGAGACTATTGAGTTTATCGCTAGAATCGATAACGACTCTTGTATACGCGAAGGTGGCAAAGATTATAATCCACCATAATGTACCAGAAAGAGAGCCGAATACGTATGTCGATAACGGTAAAAAAATTACGGAGAGCAATGCAATGATCCCCAGCATTTTCGTTAATCTATCGAATACTATCGATTTGCCATCTCTAATGAGGAGAAACCAACCGAGTGTTATAGCGACGGCGCATAATGGCTGTACTGTATTGTTCAGGAAATAACCTGAAAAAAATACCGGAACCGTAACGATAAACCACAATATTATTTCGGGCAGTCTTGCACGCAATCGGGCAGAGTCTATGTATGTACTCATGAATTATTTGAAAGATATCTATTAATAAGCGCCCTTGCCAAATATTACCGCGGGTATTGTCTTTAATATTATCGAAATATCAGTAACAATATTTTGCGTAGCGACATAGAAGAAATCATACTCCAAGTTCTCATGGAGTGGCAAATCCTTGCGCCCCATGATCTGCCATAGTCCCGTAAGCCCCGGTTTGACACGCAAACGATATCTTTGCCACGGCTTGTAATTTTTGACTATGAATTCCATTTCAGGCCTTGGTCCGACTATGCTCATATCGCCTTTTAGGACATTCCACAGTTGGGGGAGCTCATCTAGGCTGAAGCGTCGGAGGATGCGACCTATACGAGTGATTCGCGGATCATTACCATTACTCGGCGCCATTTCGTATAAGGGAGTGTCGCTACGCATCGTGCGGAATTTGTACATTGTGAACCTTTTTCCATTCTTACCTATTCGTTCCTGTTTAATATAGATTGTTCCAGATGAATAGATTTTGACAATGAATGCCAGCAAGGCCAATATCGGTATGCATAAAAGAATTGCAGATAAAGACATGCCTATGTCCAAGCACCTTCTGATAAACGAGTTTATTGGATTATCGCCAACGGACGACACAAGACGTGCTGTCTCATCGATTTCACTCAGTCGTATCTCTCTATTTGTTTGACCGAAGATGTGGTTAATGAGTCGGAAACCGTGTCGGTTCTCCCGATCAGCGATTAATACGTCTATAATTTCACTCCAATCGAATACGTCACCAACAAGGAAGATTTCAGCTTGAGAATCTGGTATTAGTTTATCTCGGATTCTATCAGTACTTACGTGATTTACCGATGTGATTTTCGGAAATCTGGATCTCAATTCACATAGCAACCTCTCCGCACGAGTGTCTGGTCCTATAATGTGTACCCTGTAATCGTGTTGAAAAGATTTGTGGACAAAAATTCTGTAGATCAAATATCTGCAGATGCATATCAACATGGCGGTAATGATTACTGTCATGAATAAAATGCTTCGAGGAAAATCGTATTTAGCAATGTATATTATTGTGCACACAACAAGTGCCCAAAGACCGATCGCTTTTATGATGGTGAATAGGCGAGCAGACAGTTGGAGTCTAATCGGTCTATATAGTCTAAATAGTCCAAATATTATGAGCAAAAATACAAACATAATCGCTGTGTACGCAGTAAAGATGATAGGTTTAACCGATATTTGACCAAATGACGATATGACTATCGCGGATTCTCTAATTAGAACTGACACCAATATTGCCGTTACCAAGCACGATATATCGAATATCATCAATCTGAATCTATTTGAGTTCATAATCTTTTGTGCAGCGCTTCTTAAAACCAAGTGGCTCCAAGATTCTCTTCCGAATCTTTATTCTGGTGTCTTGCGAGAACAGTGAATAATAGTAAAATTTTATAAATTCAGCTAATGTTGGCATGGGTGCCTTGTAGTTATACCACGGTGTCATTGCCAAATATCTTTTATAGTCACGTTTGCGTGGATGATTACAGAGTCTGTGCCACGGCTTCACTGCTGTATTAAAATGAAGAATTAATGGGTCTTGTATAGCCCTTGAGATTTCCTTCGGAGTAAATACATCATCCCCTAGACCATCGTAGAAATGCGTCATGACATTGAAACTTGGTGTTATGTGCTTCCATCTGCCATTCAATACGTAATTTAACACATCCTGATCGTGAAGTATTATCTTTTCCCGGTTGGTATTTATAAAATCTATACATTTATGCCCAATATCTTCATCTCTCCACTTTTTCAAATCTACATATAAAAAGCCAGAATTGAAATAGTTCTTTTTCTCAGATATTGAAAGGTGTCTAAAATTGACAATCCCTGGGTCGCTGATTGCGCATATAATATTTTCGTCGAATTGGGTGGTGAACAGCTCACTAATATCTGACATGATAATCATGTCGCTGTCTAGATAAAGTACATTAGTAATATTCGGCGGTAGTAAATCTCCCAATAAGATCCTGTAATATGCCGCCTCTGTCAAATAGTCGCTCAAATAAGCGTTCTTGAATAATGATGGATCAGGCTGTAAATATACTAATCCAAATCCGTAACGTCCCTTTAGGAGGGAAAGATTGGATTTGGTATTTTCACTCATGCCGCCATCAATAATATATATATCAAAATATTGGTTACGGTTATTTTCCATCAACGAGCAAATTGTTACCCCGAGGTGCTGTGCATATTTTTCGTCTGATGAAAGTATGACGTTTGTGATATTCATTGCTGTTTTACGAAATTATGCATCTTTTGTGTTTTGGTAAGCTTTCTTATCTTCGTTAGATGTCTGACGTCATTTCTTAATGCAAGCATAATTTCAAAGACAAAAGCTATTTTTTTTTCGATTTTGTTCATATGCCTCTCTCTCAGTAAAAGAGTCTCAATTGCATTTACTGTTCCGTATCTTGATGCTAGTGATCTATTGTTCTCATGAACAGTGAACTTGTCGATTATTCTGTTGAAGAACGACCACTTTGTTTGTGAAATGATCCTTAGAAAGAAATCGTAGTCCATGGCGCACTGAAGACCCTCATTGAAACAACCGTACCTTTTAAATACAGACTCGTTTGTAAAGACACTCTGGTGTTTTATAAATAGAAAATATTTCAGTAAATATTTACCGAGTAGATCCGAGCTCGAATACTGAAGGTATTTACTGTCGGTCGTTAATGCTTGAATCTCTCCAGATTCATACATTCTGACCTCCTTTCCATATATCCAATCTAATTCTTTTCTATCAAGGAAATCGTTGACATCATTAAGCACGGTGGCATCAAAAAATCTGTCGTCGGAATGTAAAAATGTGATATAGTCGCCAGTTGCGTGCTTTATTCCCATATTCATCGCATTGGCTATACCCTTTGGTTCATATTCAAACAATTTGACTCGCCCAGAATATCTTCTCATGTACTCGTTGATTATCTCTTTCGTTCTATCTGTGGAATGGCCGTCGATGAATATATGTTCGTAGTCTGTGAATGTCTGTGTTTCCACCGACAGTATATTTTCTCTAATATACCTCTCGCTATTTTTTGTGCAAGTTATGATCGAGAATTTCATGAAATTAAATTCACATATAACGAAATGTATTTTTCAACCATCGTATCAACTCCAAATATCTGTGATACTTTGTTTGCTGAATTCTTACCGACGACTTTTCTTGTATCTTCCGACATTGATAAGAAATGTTTTACCCCTTGGTATAGATCTTCAACGGATTTGTGTCTCGCCAAATATCCATTACCCGTATAATCTATAATTTCTCTGACACCACCAACATCGAAACTTACTACCGGAACGCCACAACTTGACGCCTCTAACACTACAAGCGGCATATTTTCTGATATCGATGTGAAAAGGAGTACGTCGCATGACGAATAATATAGAGCTAATTTGTGTTGAGAATTAACTTTGCTTACGTAGTACATATTTTCCGTGATGATATTTTCTTCTCCACCTACACAGATGCCCAAGATATTTTTATTATCGGCAAATTTCGAAAGTACACTATTGGCGTATTGCCAACCTTTGAACATATTATTCTTACCGCCATTTGCTACGAATAATATGACCTTTTTGTCCAGTGGTATGCCGAGTAGTTGTCTCGCGGATACTTTGTCAGTTACCTTGAAAATCGATGTATCAATGCCATTACTTATAAGTTCTATAGGTTTATCAGCTAAGACACTTTGATTTACCAGATTCTTAAGCCACTGTGATGGCACCACTAACGTGAATTTTGACCTTTTGTATATGTATTCCTTTCTGTAACAGAGATACTTGGCGTTTGGCCAATAAGTGCCTGGATATATACTACGGTCCGAACATTCAAAGAATCCATTCGAACTCTTATAATTTGATGTATGAGCGCAATGCGGAGTAATAGCCCACATATCATGTAGTGTCCATATAACTGGTTTGATAAGTGACATTTTTCTAAGGGTGTTTAAGTTGAAGTACCATCCATGTAGATTATGGCAATGGATTACATCTGCACGCTTAAACTCTGGTGTCAGCATGATCTTATCGGATTGAGATATGTCGATATCATTCGATATTTTGATACTCAATTTTCTTCTAAATACAGAAAGATCTATAGGCGACACATTTTCATTGACATAAACCGCATCTCCCGTAAATATCGATATTTCATGACCTCTTTTTTTAAGACCGTCGGTAATCATTCTCATTACAGCTTCGGCCCCGCCGCCCATGTAGTGGGTATTTATAGATAGAATATTCATATTAATTCAGGTAAAATCTGCCACCTCAAATTCGGTCGAATAATACCTGGTTGAGTGAACGTGCCAGACCATGGATATTTTATCGATATGTTGAATGTTAAAATATTTTCATGATGAGTTATTTCAGTTACATTAGGAATATGAGCAAATATGGTTATCGAATATATCCCAGAATTTAGTAAGTTACTCGGAATAGTGCATACACTCCGATATCTCCCATTATGCCTAATTTTTTCCATTTCTTCAGGAAGTCGCACATCTCCTGATTCAAAGACCACCGTTGTGTCCCTCTGGAGTCTTAATCCGATCTGCATATTGGCCAGAGGCCTCAAGATTTCATAACCCAACTCAACATATATCTCATCGTCTGTAGAAAACACGCTACTATTTAATGAACAATTCTTGTGTTTGATCATCGCGTGATTGAAATACACATCAGTATCTCTCGGTCTGTTATTATCGAACCATTCTGTAGTATTTTGTGTTCTACTCCCGATATAATCATCCAAAATGCTTCTTGTGTTGCTAATAGGTGTACATAAGCCGCTAGTAATTAAAATACTAACCGGACATAATTGTTCAATTGCTCCCATATTATGACTCACAAACAGCACTGTCCTACCTTCTTTCTTTGCCACTTCATCCATCTTGCCGAGACATTTTTTCTGAAACTCGGCATCGCCGACGGCGAGGACCTCGTCCACGATCAGAATATCCGGCTCGAGATGGGCGGCGACAGCGAAGGCGAGTCTGACGTACATACCGCTTGAATAATGTTTAACAGGAGTGTCTAGGAATTTTTCAACTCCCGAAAAGGCGACTATCTCATCAAATTTCTTCTCCACTTCTTTTCTGGACATGCCGAGAATGACTCCGTTCAAAAAGATGTTTTCTCTGCCTGTCAATTCCGGGTGAAACCCAGTACCTACTTCAAGGAGGGAAGAAGTCCTGCCGTACAATTTCACCCTTCCTGTTGTTGGCTTGGTTATGCCAGAAATAATCTTGAGCAGTGTCGATTTCCCGGCGCCATTCCGGCCGATGATGCCGACAACATCACCTTTGTTTATCGTCAGATTTATGTCTTTCAGAGCCCAGAATTCTTCCTTTTTCGTCCTTTTGGCAAATGGATGTCTGATGAATTGCATCATATCGTCTCGCAATGTTCCGTAACGCGCCGTTGAATGGCGGATCGGGTATTTCTTGCTCAAGTTTTCTATTTCGATCATTTTCGTCATGGTTTTATATACCCAAAATGCCCCTTTGATTTTGCTTTTTCTCTGGTTAAATATTTGAACACGCCTTGTTCCGTAAAAACATATGGTCGATATTTGAGGTGTTTACCGCGTTTTAAGGTCACGGATTGTGACCTTAAAACTCGATCTTGCCACATATCGGCTTCATCCTTACTAAGAACAAACATAAAATCGTCAGGGAACCTGTCGATGTTCCTCTTGACTGCCTGATTTAATACCTTTGTTTGAACGCCATACAATTCCGCCAGATCGCGGTCAAACATCACTTTTTTACCACGGATAAGGAATATCTTGCTGGCAACATGGTCCGCCGATATTGTAACTGATTCTATCGAATTCATAGCGTTATGTTACCACAAAATATATAGACGCCAATATTTTATATTACATCCGAGAATTCCCCCTCAGCTTTGGCAAAATAATACGATCCGAATAGCCACAATACTATCGCAATCATGCATGAAATCGCAAATGACACAGTAGGAAAACTGGAACCAAATAGGGAATATCTGAACATATCTATTATGCCGGTAGCCGGATTCAGGAATAAGAGATTGCGATAAGCACCCAGATTTGTCCCGGAATATATCACAGGGCTCAAGAAAAGACCCAGTTGTACAAAGTAGGGCAAAATATATTGAACATCTCTGTACTTTACGTTTATTGCGGACAGTATCGAGCCGATGCTTGTCGATATTACAAACAATACGATCAGCGTCGGGATAATTGTAACGATACCCAGGACTGATGGGATATGTCCGTAATAGAGCATCAATATGGCTAGGACCGATAGTGAGAAAAACAGATCAATACAGAGTGTCATGACCTTTGCAACCGGTATGACTATTCTCGGAAAATATATTTTCGTTATCATCTGACTGCTTTCTCGCAATGACATGCTTGCTTCCGATATGGCGCTTGAGAAGAATTGCCATATAACCATTCCGGAATAGACATACAGAGCATACGGAATGCCTTGTGGTGAAATCCCTGCGATCCTGCCGAATATAAAGACGAAGGCGAACATTGCAAGAAGTGGCTGGAATATTGCCCATGCTATACCGACAAACGTTTGGCGGTATTTTACTTTATAGTCGCGCCATGCAAGAGTAAGCAATAATTCCCTATATTGATACAGATTAACAATTGAATCAAACACACTTCTGTTTTCAAGAGGTTCGATAGTGAATGTTTTATTGCTATTGTGTAACATATAGCGGTAAGGTAATGATATAATCCAGAATAATATGGGTCAAACTATATCGGTCGTTGTGGTAACAAGGAATAGAAAAGACAAGCTGAAGCGTTGTATCGACTCTCTTATGAGACATTTACCTAACTCTGAACTAATCGTTATCGATAACGGCTCCAATGACGGGACGCCAGAGTACCTGAAAAGTCTTGATAACGTTACTGTAATACGTAAAGATTATAACACTGGCGTATCAGCAGCTAGAAATATTGGTATAAGCGTCTCCAATGAGAAAATCTGTATGATAATCGATGACGATGCGTGGATTGAGACAATAAAGCTCGATGATGTTGTAAGTCTTTTTGCTCAGAATGGTGGTGTGCACGTGTTGGTGCCAAAAATATTATATCCGGACGGTAGAATTCAAGAATCAGTAAGGAAATTTCCTCGGATCAGAAATCTGGTATACAGGGTACTCGGTCTTTATCGGTTATTTCCAAATTCCAGTTTAAACACTTCTTATATTATTGACGCGGACGACGACAGGGAAAATATTGATTGGGCAATAGGAGCATGTTTAATATTCAGAAGAAACATATTTAATCATATTGGTCTATTTGATGAAGGTTATTTCTATGGGTATGAGGATGCAGATTTGTTTTTTCGCTTGAAAGAACATGGTGGCCGATCGATATATATGCCGAATATAATTGTAAATCATGAATATGCGCGAACCTCATCGAAACTGTTCCGAGCCAGATTTCTAAATCATACAAAAAGTATACTCAGGTATTTCCACAAGACTCATTTACGCAAGCACGTAAATGTGGATAAGTAATTTTGCTTGACCGTGACGGCGTGTTACATTTATGACATAACAATAGTCCGAATAAGTAAATAATATGAAAAAAACTGCAAAATATATCTCGGGTCGCGGCTTTACATTGATCGAACTCCTGGTGGTTATAGCTATCATAGGCATACTCGCATCTGTCGTGCTAGTAAGTTTGGGAAGTGCTCGTTCCAAGGCGACCGACGTAAGGATCAAGACTGACCTCGCTCAGATGCGCAATCAGCTTGAAGCGAATTCCGATGGTACATATTCCGATCTTGTTGTGGGCAGTACTGATAACATTGCAAACATAAACTCTTCAGGCGAAGGTGCGTCCGGATTGTATACTCTCGTAAACGATGTGGGTAACATGAATGGTCATGCGGCTCTTACTGATTTTTCCGGAACCAATAACGATCTGTTTGCGACAACATCTGATGCTACGATAGGGGAAAACCTGAGTGACTCGTCGTATTTGGACACAGGCCTTATCATCTTCACCAGCGCTACGGCCGGTAACCCCGTCACGGATTACGCCATATATGCCACGACAACCATGGGCTACGATTGCATTGATTCAAACGGCAACAACGTCACAAGCGGAACAGGTGTCTCTTTGCCAATAAGCAGTGTTCCTCTGGATAGTAACAACCGTGTAATCTGCAAGTAAAATAATGGACATACTCGTACCCCTCCTTTATTTCGTCTTTGGTACGATAATCGGAAGTTTCCTGAATGTCGTAGCATTGCGATACAAAACCGGTCGTGGTATCGGTGGCAGATCGACGTGTATGTCTTGTGGCAAGAAGCTTGAATGGATGGAATTGATACCGATACTGAGCTTCGTCTTTTTGCGCGGCGCGTGTCGGAAATGCAAGAGCAAAATATCCTGGCAATATCCGATCATCGAATTCATGGCCGGTGTGATATTTGCACTCATATTCATCAAGTTTCCGCCGATTACATTGTCCGCCGGTATCGTGACCGTACTGCAAATATTGGCGGCGTCTGTACTTCTGGTCATAACTATTCACGACATGAAGCACAAGATCATACCCGACGCGCTCGCAGTGACATTTGGTGTGATCGCTCTCGCTACGCTCTTTCTTGGTGGTGACACGTTGTGGCATATACCGACTTGGGAAAGTATTCTCTCCGGCCCGATACTGGCTATGCCGTTGGCTCTGATATGGCTAGTATCACGCGGCAAATGGATGGGTCTCGGTGACGCCAAGCTCATGCTTGGCATCGGTTGGTTGACCGGAATAAACGCCGGCGTCAACGCACTCATACTGTCATTTTGGATCGGTGCGATATTTAGCGTCGCCTGGCTTCTCATAACTTATGGCAAATTCAAACGCAATACCGAAATACCTTTCGGCACGTATCTCATTCTGGGAATGTATATTGTTATAATATTCGGTGTTCAAGTGCTCGATGTCGGGCTTGTTCGCGATATGATCGGACTGTATTTGTGATATACCAAAGATTGCGACTATAAGACTCGTCCAATAGACGAAGGTGAAAGTAACTATAATCCTGATTGTTTATCCACAATCACGGTATCTTCGCATGTTGATATGTTACAATTAGACCATGAATAAAAAAGCCGCCCAAACGGGCTTTACACTCATTGAATTGCTCGTAGTTATAGCGATTATCGGTATTTTGACCAGTGTCGTTCTGGCAAGTTTGTCTACTTCACGCGCCAAGTCGCGTGATGCCAAAAGAATATCCGACCTGGCGCAGATACAATTGGCCCTCGAAAATTTTTTTGAGAGATGTCACCAATATCCGACTAGTATTGTTCTCGGTAGCACTGGCGCTACGTGTGGATTGAATAATACAGTGGCACTGGGGAATTTTATATCAAAGATACCGACGCCACCGAGCGGTACGTATGATTATGCGTACCATAAATCTGATAAGTTGGATTATGTATTGCATACAAAATTTGAGACTACGGAATCAGCCATGACGGATAGTCTGACATTTTCGTCGAATACCGATTGGGATTCCGATGGATCATCCACTGCTTGGAATGTAACCAGTTGCAAGACTGGTATTGCCAATTTTGACTATTGTATCGGCCCAAAATAAATGAATGAAGATCGGAACCACTAACATAACAGGAAAGAACGGTGTAAGGAAAGGATTCACTTTGATTGAATTGTTGGTAACGATTGCTATTTTCGTATTTATGACCGCTCTCATATTGGCTAGATACAACAGTTTCAATTCCGGGACTTTGTTGACCAATGCGGCATATGACGTAGCTTTGGCGGTGAAAGAAGCGCAGACGTATGGGATTGGGGTGAAGCAATATTCATATAAACAGTTTAGTACCGGTTATGGTTTGTATTTTAGTACGGCTTATGATGCCACACATACCAATACTGGTACGTTTGTCTTATTTGCTGATAAATTTGATAATGACGGAAAAAGTAATCATGCGTGTGATAACACATCTGGCAATCCGGCAACGACAATTGTGGAATGTATGGCTGGGCCAGAGTTTGTCAAAGCCTATACGTTGAAGAATTCGGCTCAGATTTATTCATTCTGTGGCGTTCTCGCAGGTGATAGCTGGTCGACACAACAAACTAAAGAGGATTGCAGTATATTGGCAGCACCATACTGGAATAAGATCAAATGGTTAAACATTACGTTTATTCGTCCAAATCCGGATGCTATTGTAGCAAGTGATGTACCATCAAGCTATACAGGAGCAAGAATATATTTATCATCCCGTGCGCCAAATAATGATGAGCAGAACGCGGTAAACTTGACCAGCAACGGACAATTGTCTGTATTGTCTACGTATGCGCCACCACCTACGCAAAGTTCCGGAACTTTGACGATTAATACAAGCCTATATGGTTCTGTTGGTGGTAATTGGACTCAGATCGACAACAATGATTTCGTTGACTATGGAAGTAATCCCAGTTTGCAGTGGAGCACGAATCTTTACTCAACATGCACTGCTAGTGGTATTGGTGGTGTTGGCTCGTGTTCATCCGTTACATCTACCGGAAACGGAGGGTCCGCAAGTCCATGCGTGCAAATGGGCGGGAGTTTCGTGTACAACTTGGTCTGTAGTACAAATGCGGGTGGAGATCTGCAACAAAATACGGCCACATATTCAAACATAGGAACCGGACCAAGTCCAGCGATCAATTTAACCTTTAGCGCCGATTATGACCCAGTGACTTATCCAGGTCAGAAGCCAAGTTTGACGTGGAACACAGGTATTCCAAATTATACATTCGGCTATGAATGCAGGTCTCTCGATAATAATAAATTTGAGATTACAGACAATCGACTTATGAACGGTACAGTGATGTCAAAAGTTGGCGTGTGGGATAATCCAGTCCAGTTCGACATTGAGTGCAAGGATCCGAATGGTGTCATAAGTTCCAAATCAGTTACCGTAGACCCGATGACTCAAACGTCATCACCGGGTTCAAATATTACAATCAATTATACTAGTACTCCACTGTTTTGTAATTTTGGATATTCCACACAAACGTTCAATTTTACGGCAAGTTCCGATATACAGTCAGTTCTTATTAGGGTATATACTCCATACGGATGGTATGAACCAGTAACGGGAAGTATTTCGGGCCCATTTACTTCTGGTTCTGACCTGTTCTGTTTAGATAACAATTCTCTTGTTAGTGGTGGAGATTATGGCATATATATTACAGGACGAGATGGTGCGGGTGTTGTAAAAATCACAGCGTTGAAGCATGTTATTGCGCCATAGTTATTTCACTCTGTAAGATTCGTCACAAAACAGACCGATAATACGCATCATTAAATGAAAAAAAATAGTAATAAATGCAATAACAGTATATGTGAAACGGGTTTACGCGGTTTCACCCTCCTCGAGATGCTTGTTTCGCTAGGAATATTTACCGTTGTCGCTGTTATTGCTGTAGGCTCATTGGTCAAGATAACGGATCTCAATCGTAGAACCCAAGCATTGCAATCCGCCATGAATAATATGAATTTTGTCACCGAGGCAATGACCAGAGAAATGAGAGTTGGTACAAAATATTTTTGCGACAGTTCCGACGATTCTTCCAGTTCTTTCTCTTTTAATAGCGGTTACAGCCCGAGCCACAATACTGTCAAAAATTGTAAAGCAATATATTTCACTTCTGCCAATCGCGATCCTAGCAATTCATGCAATCTAATATATGGCTATAGAGCCGTATCAGGCGGTGGTAATCCTCTCAGTCTGGTCAAATATCAACAAACACAATGCGACAAAAAACCGCAACCTTATTCTATTTTAGACGATAGTAATATCAAAATTAATGACATAAAAATGACCGTGTACAAATACGGCGGATATTTGATGGCCAAGATGTATCTTACCGGTTATGCTGGACCAATGTCTGCCGACGGTACTATCTTGTACAAAGATCAGACCGATTTTGATATAGAGACAACCGCTTCACAGCGCATTTCCGACTAATGAAAAAGACACTACAAAATTCATTTACCATTATTGAAACACTTGTAGCTGTGAGTATACTTATGATTGCGATCGTTGGTCCTCTTACCGCCGCCAACAAAGGCTACAGTGCCGCACTGGAATCCAGACACCGTGTAATTGCCGCAAATCTTGCCGCCGAAGAATTGGAAATGCTGAATAATTTCAAAGACAATCTGCAGACCGATACAAGTACTGGCAAAAATCTGTTTCAAATGGCGGCAAGTGGCGATTGTAGTTCATCTGTTTGCGCCATTTACCTCAATAATCATGACGACTGGGTTGTAAATACTTCTTGTCCGTCCGGAGGAGTGTATCCATGCAGATTGTATCTCGGCAGTAACGGATATCAATATAGCGCGGGTGGCGCAAAACTTTCTGATTATTATAGATACTTCACATTGCAACAAGTAAGCGAAGACCCGAATCAAATAGTCGTTACCGCAATTACAAAATGGTATACGAATCGCTCCTCTACCAATCAGGATTTTATTGCGCTTAAGACAGTATTAACGAATTATCAAAAATAATGAATAATCGCGGATATACATTACTCATATCGGTCATTGTCTCATCGATAGTATTATCGATAGCGGTTTTCATTGTGACAGCGGCGAGAAAACAGGCCATATTATCGTCGGTCGCCAGTGATTCAACCTTGGCGATTTACGCGGCAGACAGTGCTATACAATGCGCGGTTGAAGCGTACAATAAAGGAAATATTGATCCTAGCAATCCCAATCCTGTTATTCTATGCGGTATTGATAAAGACGGCAATGTTCAAAGCAAAACCTTGTCCTATTCTAATGATAGGAACCTTGCAGACACTTACGCTACCGCAAATGGCATTTCACTGAACACAAGCAATTCTAGTAGTTATCCTTATGCAATATCATCTACTGATAACAGTGTTAATTTCACATTTCCACAGACGGGCGTAGATGACGGAACGTGTGCCACGATTACTGTTGTTGATGGTTACAATTCCTCAAACAAGCATATGACTGTTATTGACGCACGTGGATATAATATGTTTACCTATAGTCCATGTGATCCTGGTTCGGCATACAACCCGCGTCTTGTTGAAAGACAAATAAGATTGACATTATACTGATATTATACGGTAGTATTTTGACACTAAAGTTCTCTGATCTATTATCTTGCATCGTGAGCCGAAACTACTTTTGTGATATTCTTAGATTGCGATGGTGAATGAATACGTAAAACCCAGTCAAGACATCATAAACAGACTTGCCAAACTCAAAGAAACGATTGAAAAACATCGTTACAATTATTACGTGCTCGACAAGATCGAGGTGTCAGATACCGTATACGATTCGCTCATTCATGAGCTCATGGACATTGAGCGAAAATATCCTGAATTGGCCACGGCTGATTCGCCATCTGTGCGTGTCGGCGGTCCGGCACTGCCAGAATTCGCAAAAGTGAAGCATGAAGTAGCTCAGTGGTCATTTAACGACGCGTTCGAGCCGAAAGAGATGTATGATTTCGACGCGCGTGTCAAGAAATTCCTGGTCCAGAATGGTATAGCGGAACCTAAACCTAGCTATACATGCGAACACAAGATCGATGGTCTCAAGATTGTCTTGACGTACAAGGAAGGTTTGCTGGTCATGGCGGCAACACGCGGAGACGGCATAATCGGTGAAGATGTAACCGAGAATGTGAAAACGATCAATTCGGTGCCTCTCCGACTGAAGGAGAATGTATCGATGATTGTCGAAGGGGAAGCGTGGATCGCGAAAAAGACTTTGGAGAGACTGAATGTTGAGCGCAGGAAGAATGGCGAAGAGCCGTTTGCCAATCCGCGCAATTTGGCGGCGGGATCGATACGACAATTGGATCCGAAAATCGCGGCCGAACGCCACCTCGATTCTTTCATATATGATATTGCAACAATTGCATATGGCGGTTCCGACAGCGCGGTTGGTGAGCGGGCACCGCTCCCTCCTCGGCGCGACGAAGTGCCTTCGTTTCGCTCCGCTCCGCTCCGCGAAAGTCGCCACTTGTCGCCGCCTGCGACGGGAGCGGCTGACGATTATAAAATGCCGAGAACCCAGTACGAAGAATTGGAACTTTTGCGCGGTTTGGGATTCAAGGTCAATAAACATTTCGAACGTTGCGATGATATGGACGCGGTCATCGAGTATTGGAAGAAGTGGAGGGACAAGCTCAAAAGCGAGGAATATTGGGCTGATGGCATTGTCGTCAAAGTAAATGAAATCGAATATCAGGGAATTCTCGGCTATACAGGCAAGGCGCCGCGTTGGGGTATCGCTTTCAAATATCCGGGAGAGGAAGTGACGACCATTCTCGAAGATATCACATTTCAAGTCGGGCGCATGGGCACGATCACGCCTGTTGCCATACTAAAACCCGTAAGCGTCGCCGGTTCGACGGTTTCGCGCGCGACTCTGCACAATGAAGATGAGATCAAAAGACTCGGCATCAGGATCGGCGATACGGTTGTGGTGCGCAAGGCCGGGGACGTTATTCCGGATATCGTCTCATATGTACCGGAACTGCGGCCGACGGATAGTAAACCATTCATTTGGCCGGAGCGAATAATCGCATGCGGAGGCGATGGCGAAATAGAACGCATTCCCGGTGAGGCGGCGTGGCGATGCAGGGATCGCAATTCCTATGAACAAAATAAACGCAAACTGTACTATTTCGTATCGAAACATTGTTTCGACATCGACGGCATGGGACCGAAAGTTGTGGATCTGCTCTTGACTCATGGCATCATCGCCAATCCGGACGATATATTTACGATCAAGCGCGGAGATATAGACAATCTGCCACGTTTCGGAGAAAGGTCGGTAAATAATCTGCTCGAATCAATCGAAAAGGCCAGGAATGTGACGTTGCCGCGCCTCATCGCTTCACTGTCTATACCGCAAGTTGGTGAGGAAACGGCGATTGATATTGCCAGACATTTCTCCGACCGATCGGATAGAGGCGATGGTAAGGAGATAGTCATGAGCATGATGAATGCAAAAGAATCTGACTTCGATATCATTCATGGAGTGGGACCCAATATCGCGCATTCGATATTTGAATGGATGAATGTCGATGACAATCGT
>JAMDBV010000059.1:3488-3786 GCA_023487965.1 Patescibacteria group bacterium | reverse complement strand
CATTTCTCCGCTATCGCCGATATTGAAAGTACCCTCCTTGGCACTATTGTACATTGGCCCATATAGCGGATCGTCGTTATAGAATCTAATAAAAGGTGCATTACCATTCAGGACTATACTGCCGGCCGCCTGTGCTGAACCGTCTTTGGTAGTTATTTTGACTTCGATGAGGCGTGAACGGGGAACGACTTCGTCAGTGTACGCGAATACCTGTTTGCCGTAGCCTGAATTGTCTTGGATCACTTTGGAATCCTTGGACCATTCATAGACAAGTGTCACGTCGATATGATTGTTGAAA
>JAMDBV010000059.1:2242-3478 GCA_023487965.1 Patescibacteria group bacterium | reverse complement strand
TGGTACTCTTCGATCGATTTCTTTGCCGTTGGAGGAAATGATATGCGGATACGCGACTACACGATACCCATTCTGGTAAGTAAATGGCGCTTTGCCGGCGAAAAACGGAGGAACATAACCATTTGTTTCAACAATCATATCGACGTGACTGGAGGTCAAAGTGTACGAGGTCCCGTAATTTTGTCCGGTCGGCGATGTTGCGCTTACCACGATTTTGGTTGTTTTGCCGAGAGCTGGCGCCGTTACGTTGATCTTGGTAATCCCAATACCTTTTTGGTACACATTACCATTTAGAGTCCATACAATATTTGAAGAATTAAGATCGATAACATAACTCTCCGCGGTTATGATCAATTCCTGGCCGGGCGTCGGATTGGCTACTGACGGCTTTATGTCGATGCCGGCAATCGTCATGTCACCGATGCTCTGTGCCATTACAACATTGCCTATCAGCACAAACTCTTCGATACAGATCCTGCTCAAACAATCACCGCCATTATCAACAATATAGAAAGAGTCTTTCTCATTGAATATATTTTAGCAATATTGTGTTCTTATAGCTAAGAAGATTGTGGAGAATTACTTGCTCGTCGGATGCCGTCAGTGACCAAGGGGCGTAGGTCTGCATTGCGGGACGAACTGCCCGGATCATCATTATCCATCAGGTCTCTGGGTTGTCTTATGCCACTTTCATCGTATAACGGTTTGTATCTCTCATTTGCCAATTGCCTTTCTGCAACTTTCGTGGCTTCCGCCTCAGCGTCTTCTTTGTTGACGGTTCTGTGGATGTGCCATACGTCTACTATCCAAGCCGGAGCAATACCGCCGGTTATTTCTTCGAGGCCCATAACGCCGAGCAAAGAGGCGGCGCGACTCAGACGGCTAAACATAGATACCCCACGTACCTGAAAGTAGATCAAGAATAAAACACCTATTACAGGGTCGGCGAATGCGTTTATTGCCGCTCCTATGCCGGTAAAATCTATGGCGAATTGGAAAGCATCGATGCCCGCAGATGCGGAATACAACATTATCCATTCACCTTTACCTATCTTGGATGCCATTGGTTCATTATAGCACTAGTCATTGTGTCATCCTCGCGAAAGCGAGGATCCATGTCCTACGCATAAGCAAGAAATTGTTTTTGGTTACTGTCCGGATTCTTCAAATTGCTTCTTGGCCTCCTTGATCGCCATAACTTGTTGTGGATTGGTTGTTATGATCTGATCCTCAAAC
>JAMDBV010000059.1:0-2232 GCA_023487965.1 Patescibacteria group bacterium | reverse complement strand
TATATGAACCGACTATTTTCATGGCTACGTGCTTGAGTCCCACGAAGAATATGCCCTCACCCACATCTGATTCCAAAAGTAAATATTTTTCTTCATCGGTCAGATTGAATGTCTTTTGAATATAGTCGATAACTGCCGGTGATTGTTTGAGCAGGATCTGTATCGAAGAGTTTGTTACTATCGGCAAACCGTATGGCGATTTCAAGAAATCATCGACGTCTTGTGTTATTGTCGCCAGGCCGAGGAAGTATTTACGGCCTCTTTTGGCCAAACCGAATAGAAACGACGCGGTGTCCTCTGATTTCATCATCCACCAAGCCTCATCGATTACCAAAAGACGCTTTTTCAGATTTTTACGAATAGCATTCCATATATAGTGCGTGATGAGGTACATGGCGACCGGTTTCAATTCATCTTCCATGTCGCGCAAGGAAAATACGGCAAATTTCTTATTGATATCGATATTTGACGGTCTATTGATAAAGCCGGACCAAGTGCCTTTGGTGTATTTTGACAATCTTTCGACCAATGAATCCGCGCCTTCCATTCCGGCTAGGACAAGTTCAAAGTCGGACAATAGTGGTGGTTCGACATTTCTAAAATCGGATTCCGGGGTAATATCCTTGAGGGCATACGTTTCGGTTATGGCGCGGTCGATGATGGCATCTTCTTCTTGTGACAAACCGCCGAGCATGATGCGGAATAGACCTACAAGGTTGATAATGTTTGAACGCAGAACGTCAGCGGCCGATTCATCTTCGCGCGGTATTGGTAAATCGAACGGATTTATATGATGCTCTGAATTTAGGGAAATATTGAAATATTTTCCTCCGGTTGCCTCGGCCATGTACTCGTATTCCCTTTCCGGATCGATGACGATGACATCCGTATCGAACATAAGTGTGCGCAATATTTCTAGTTTGGTGCAATAGGATTTGCCGGCGCCGGCAACCGCAAATGTAACAGAATTGTAATTTTCCAATAAGAATCGATCGAAGAGTACCAAAGAAGAATTGTGTCTGTTTATGCCATAGAGTATGCCCTTGTCGGACGTGAGGTCAAAAGATACAAACGGAAACAGCGAAGAAAGTGGCGAAGAGTTGAGCTTGGAATGGACATTGAGCTGATCATCGCCCATGGGTAGGACACTTTTGAATCCCTGTTCTTGCTGGAATAGGGCCGGTTTTACATATATCAATTTTGATTCGAGAATGGATTTTATTTCAGACTCCAATTTATCCAATTCCATTTCATTGTCGGCAAAAATGGTTATGTATACACCGACATCGAATAGTCTCTCCTGCGCCTGCATGAGCTGATCACGCAATGCTTCGAGGTCTTGATATGCGGTGTCGAGCGCCGGATCACGTACTAACCCTTTTTCTTCCCTGCTGTTTATCTGGCTTTGTACCTCGGCCACCTTTTTTTGAAAATGGCGGAGTATTTTCGCGGTGTCTACGGGATGAACGAATATCGAAACATTAAATACTTTATCGAGATTGATAATAGGCGCGAACCAGCTTTCTTGCAGAAATCTGGGATACGAGATAACGAAAAGTGTTCTGCCGACTTTCTCGCCAAGGTTGATCTCTTTCGGACTTACCTTGAGCGCCGAAGGAGCCATGATATCCTTGAGTTCGAGAACACCGGCCTGATATATTTCCTCCGGTAAAATGGAGATTACGGGTGAGTTCTCTTTCTTTTTGAATAATTTGCTGAATATTGACATGGTTTTATGATATTTGGATTGGCTTCTCCGTCTCGCCCGGATTGAATAGCTTGTAGAACAATTCTACCACTTCCTCCGTGCCGAGTTCGGCGACCCTGATGCCGCAGCGTACCAAACCCTGTTCTACCACCGACACGCGCTGTTCCAGTTGGGTTCTGTATTCCTCGAATTGCTGATCGGGTGTGATCTGCGCGTTCGCATTCTTTCCGCGAGGCAATATCTTTGATATCGGGTTGTTGCCGGCGTTCATGATCGGCGGATCATATGGTATGACCACGAAGAAATTCTTGGTCATTATGTTTGTGCTTTCGACAAATGTACGGATGAATTCTATATATTCTCGGACTTGAATCTTCATAAGTTCTGTCATTTGTTCCTTGTATCTTTCCTCCAGAAGGGCGATATAGGGGCGTATATCGAGCTTTTTGGACTGGACCATAATCTGTATCGAAAAGTCCAAAGAATTTAGGAAATTCTGGAACTGGAACATTATGGAATTTTGT